>MWEJ01000433.1 GCA_002071025.1 Verrucomicrobia bacterium ADurb.Bin070
ACGCGCATGACCTGCAGCGCGCTGATGATGCCGTCGCCGGTCGTGGCGTGGTTGTGGAAGATCAGGTGGCCGGATTTCTCGCCGCCCAGCGAGTAGCCACCTTTACGCATGGCGTCAATCACATAGCGGTCGCCGACGTCGGTGACCTCCACCGCGATGCCGTGCCGGCGCATGGCGTCGTGCAGGCCGAGGTTGCTCATGCTGGTGACGACCAGCGTGTCACGGGCGAGCAGGCCGCGTTTCTTAAACGCGATGGCGCAGGCCGCCAGCACGCGATCGCCATCCACGATGCTCCCGTTGGCGTCCGCAAAGATCACGCGGTCGGCATCGCCGTCGAGCGCGATGCCGATGTCCGCGCCCTGTTCCTTCACAAGCTGCGCCATCCGTTCCGGGTGCATCGCGCCGCACTCGGTGTTGATGTTGAGTCCGTCAGGGGCAACGCCGGTCTTGGTGATGGCGGCACCCAGCTCACGGAAGATCCAGGGGCCGATGTCATACGCCGCGCCGTTGGCGCAGTCCATGACCACCTTGTAACCGCTCAGCTTGGCATTATCGATCGTGCTCTTGGCGAATTCGATGTACCGGCCGCGCGCGTCGTCTAGGCGGTACGCCTTGCCGAGCTGGTCGCTGCGGATGTCGTCGGTGTTGAGATCGTTTTCGAGGATCAGCCGGGTCAGGGCCTCTTCCGCCTCATCCTCCAGCTTGTAACCGAGCGGGCTGAAGATTTTGATGCCGTTGTCGTCGTATGGGTTATGCGAGGCGGTCAGCATGATGCCGACATCCGCCGCCAGCGAGCGCGTCAGGTGCGCCACGGCGGGCGTGGGAACTGGCCCGACCAGAAAGACGTCGCAGCCGGCCGAGACGAGGCCGCTGGTGATGGCGGTCTCCAGCATGTAGCCCGACAGGCGCGTGTCCTTGCCGATCACGGCGCGTGCGCTGCCGTATCCTTGCGCGCGAAGCTGTTTGCCCAGCGCCTTGCCAAGTTTCAAAGCCAATTCCGCATGGACAGGAAAACGGTTGGCCTGCCCGCGAATGCCGTCCGTTCCGAATAATTTTTGCATGTTCACTTTTTACTGGAACGGCTCCCCCCCTGCAAGAGGAAAAGTGAAGACGGATTATCCTTGAATCCTCCAAACAAGAAGAGCAGAATGAGACCCACTTTTTGGCGCACGTCAAAGGCGTGTTGCTGATCGATTTATCCACTCCGCTTACGGAAGAAGGGCTAACCATGCCATTGAAGAAGTTCGACAAGATTCTGGTTATCAACTCCGGCAGTTCCTCGCTCAAGTTCACCCTGTTCAGCATGTCCTCCAAGACCATGCTCGCCAAGGGCTTGGTTGAGCGCATCGGTACGCCTAACGCGAACCTGGTGTATCAGCGCGACGGTGAGCCCAAAATGACGCAGGGTATCGCGGCTGAGAACCACGGCAAGGCGCTGGCGATGGCCTGCAAGATGCTCGCCGATCCCGAGCTGGGCGTGATCAAGTCGCTGCGAGAGGTCAACGCGATCGGCCACCGCGTGGTTCATGGCGCCGAAGAATTTTCCGACTCGGTGGTCATCACCGAAGATGTCAAGGCGAGCATCAAGCGCTGTGCGGACCTCGCCCCGTTGCACAATCCGGCCAATCTGGACGGCGTGGTGGCCTGCGAAACGGTCTTTCCGAACGTGCCGAATGTGGCGGTCTTCGACACGGCGTTCCACCAGAGCATGCCGAAACACGCCTTCATGTACGCCATCCCGCAGAAATTCTACGATGAATACCGCATCCGCAAGTACGGGTTCCACGGCACGTCGCACAAGTTCGTGATGCTGGCCGCGGCTGAGCACCTCAAGAAGCCGGTCGAAGAGCTGAGTCTGATCACCTGCCACCTCGGCAACGGCTCGTCGATCGCGGCGATCAAGGGCGGCAAGGTGCTCGACACCTCGATGGGCATGACCCCGCTGGCCGGCCTGATCATGGGCACGCGCTGCGGCGACATTGACCCCGCGATCATCTTCTTCTTGGCGCGCAAGGGCCTCTCGGTCGATGAGATCGACAACGCGCTGAACAAGCGCAGCGGCCTGATGGGCATCAACGGCATCGACAGCGGCGACATGCGCGACACCGTGAACGCTGCCGCGCAAGGCAAGGCTGCGGCGGAGAACGCCCTGAACATGTTCGGCCACCGTACCGCCTTCTACATCGGCGGCTACTATTCGCTACTGGGCGGCGCCGACGCGATCATTTTCACGGGCGGCATCGGCGAGAACAGCGCGCCCGCGCGCCGGGCGATCCTCTCGCGCCTCGAGGCGCTGGGTTGCAAACTGGACGAGGCCAAGAACAAGGCGATCATGGGCACAGCCGGCGCGATCACGACCGACACGTCGAAACTGCCGGCCGTCGTGATCCCGACCAACGAAGAACTGATGATCGCGCGCGAAACCTTCCGCGTTCTTTCCGAAACCGTTAAGAAATAAAGGCGACTCCATCCATGAGCATTCTCGACTCCATGATTCCCCGTGCCCAGGCGGCAAATAAAACCATTGTGCTGCCAGAGGGCCAAGATCCGCGCGTCATCACAGCAGCCGTTCAAGCGGCCAAGGCCGGCATCTGTACGCCGGTCGTGCTGGGCACGCCCTCCGAAATCGCGGCCGCCGAAGCGCAGGCCGGCGTGACGCTGGCCGCGGCCGGCGTGCGCGTGATCGACTACACGCATTCCGATCTGCAGCCGCGCCTGGCAGCCGCCTTCCATGAAAAGCGCAAAGCCAAAGGCATGACGGCTGAAGAGGCCGATGCCACGGTGAAAGGCAAGCGGCTCTATTTCGGCAACATGATGGTGGCGCTGGATCTGGCGCAGGGGTTGGTGGCCGGCTCGATCGCCTCGACCGGCGACATGCTGCGCAGTGCTTTTCACTGTGTCGGCACAGCCCAAGGCATCGCACTCGCCTCCTCAACCTTCATCATGGACCTCAAGGCGCCGACCGCCTCCGGCGACACCACGCTGCTCTTCGCGGACTGCGCGGTGAACCCCTGCCCGACGGCCGAGGAACTGGTCGATATCGCGCACGCCACCGCCCTCTCCTACCACAAACTGATCGGCCGTCAGCCGCGCCTG
>MWEJ01000434.1 GCA_002071025.1 Verrucomicrobia bacterium ADurb.Bin070
CCTCCGACAAGAAAGAAGATCCCTTCGCGCACCTGCGTAAAAAGACGGCGGTGCCAGACGGCCTGGTGGGCCCCAACGGCCAGCCCATGGTGGTCCCCAAGCTCTCATTCCTCGGCTTCATGAAGCGGCCCGACGGCCAGCAGGCTGCCATGTTCCATGACTCTGTCGAAAACACAACGTTCTTCTATGAGTCGGGGAAGCAAGTTCGGGGCGTGGATATTGTCAGCGCCAACATCAACGAGGCTGAAATCCGCTTCCCGGACGGCACCTCGCGCAAGCTGGAGATCGGCGGCACCGTCGAACTCGCGCCAGAGCCTGCCAAGGCGCCGCCGCCCAAGCCGGCTGGCAAACCGGCTGTCGGAAAGCCTGCGCCTGCTGCGGCAAAACCTGCTGCCGCCGCTAAACCCGGCGCGGCCGCCAAGCCCGCGCGCCCGGAAAAACCCGGCGCCCGTCCGCAGCGCGGAAAGCCCAACCCCCAGCGCAAGGCCTTCCAGTGACCGTATTACTCAGAAATCCTGTCGTCAGTACCCCGCGCCTCTGCGTCTCTGCGTTAAAAACCTCTCCCTCCTTCTTCCTTCCTCCTTCTTCCCTATTTCTGCGTCTTTGCATTTAAAACTTCAACCCCATTGACTACTCATGCCCGATATCCGTTACTACTCCGATGAACTGTTGGTCGAGGTCACCCAGAAACTCGTCGAATGCGGCCTGCTCACCCTTGACAAGCTCGGCGAGATCCAAGGGCGCGCCGCCTTGACGCTCCAAGGCGTCGACCGGTTGCTGATCCAAGAGTCCATCGTCAATGAAACCGATCTGCTCAAGGCCTTCTCCGACGCCAGCGGCATCCCGTTCCACAACATCGGCGATTTTAAGATCGAGCAGGAGGCCATCGACAAGGTCACTGCCAAGGTTGCCCTGCGCCACCGCATCGTGCCGCTGACTTTCCAGAACGGCATCCTCCAGCTCGCCACGAGCCGCGTGCCGAACCTGACCACGGTCGACGGCCTGCGCATGGTGCTCGACGCCGGCATCGATTTCGTGCTCTGCCCCGAGAGCGACGTCTCGATGTCCCTGACCCACTTCTATGGACTCGGCGCGGAAACCATCGACCTGCTCATCGCCGAAGCCGAGGCGATGCCGCAGGATCAGGAAGATGACGACATCTCGGTCCAGACCCAAGAGACCGGCATGGTCCGCTTCATCAATCTGATCATCGCCGAAGCGATCCGCATGGACTGTACCGACATCCACATCGAGCCGTTCGAGAGCACGCTGCGCCTGCGCTACCGCATCGACGGCATCCTGCAGGAGATCCCGTTGCCAAAGGGCGTCGACAAGCTGCGCAACTCGGTCAGTTCCGCCGTCAAGATCATGGCGAACATGGATATCGCCGAACACCGCAAGCCGCATGACGGACGTATCAAAGTGCGGTGCGGCACCAATGATTACGATCTGCGCGTCTCGGTCCTGCCAACCGGCTGGGGCGAGACCTGCTGTCTGCGTATCCTCAACCGCGGCACCGTCAAGATCGACCTCGACACCCTGGGCCTCTCGCCCTACCAGCTCCCCAAGATCGCCAAGCTCACCGAGCTGCCGCACGGCGTGATCCTGATGACCGGCCCCACCGGCTCAGGAAAGACCACCACGCTCTACGCGCTGCTGGCGCGCCTCAACCAAACCGGCACCAAGATCATCACCGTGGAAGATCCGGTCGAGTATCAGATGGGCGGCATCAGCCAAGTCCAGGTCCACAGCAGGATCGGCCTCACCTTCGCCAGCGTGCTGCGCTCCATCCTGCGCCACGACCCGGACGTGATCCTGATCGGCGAAATCCGCGACTCCGAAACCGCCGACATCGCGGTGCGCTCCTCGCTCACCGGCCACTTGGTGCTCAGCACGCTCCACACGAACGACGCACCCAGCGCAGTCACGCGCCTGATCGACATGGGGGTCGAGCCCTACCTCATCTCCTCCTGCGTCGAGGGCATCGTCGCCCAGCGCCTGGTGCGCCGCGTCTGCCGCAACTGCAAAGAGGCCTACGACGTACCCGAGGCCATCCGCAATGAAATCGCCATGACTTATCCCGACCGCTTTGGCGAGGCCGAGTTCATTCATGGCCACGGCTGCCCGGCCTGCGGCTTCACCGGTTACCGCGGCCGCAGCGCGATCAACGAGGTGATGATCATGTCTGACCCGCTGCGCGCGCTGGTCGTCGCGCGCGAACCGGCAAACATCATCAAAGAACTCGCCATGCGAGAAGGCATGGTCACGCTGCGCCAGGACGGCTGGTTGCGCGTGATCGAAGGCCGCACATCCGTGGAAGAAGTCCTGCGTGTTGCCGGACGGATGGAAGAGTAGAATCAGGGAGGAGTTGGGAGTTAGGAGTTAGGAGTTGGACTGCCGCAGAAAAACGACACGACAACCGAAAACGCCCGACGCTGGACTCTTCACGTTGAAGGAGTTGGAAGTTGGAGAGCCGGATAAAACGCGCATCACCCGCTAATAACCTTGGACGCGCCCGCACGCCTGCGTTCTTGTTCTTTCTATTGTCCCTCCGTCCCGTCAACCCCTCACTCCAAAATCCTCAATCCTCACTCCGCCACGTTCGTGCCGCAGGCACGGGCGGGATGACCATGATCGAGCTGGCGATCGTCATGGGGATCGTCTCGATCCTCATGGCTTTGGTGCTCGGCCTCGCCCGGCATGTGGACGCCTCCGTCAAGATCCGCCGCGCCCAAGCGGAGTTGGGCGAGTGGCACGAGTCGCTGAACCGCTGGCACCTCCAGTTCGGCGAATACCCCCACGCCCGCATCAAAACAGACGTCGATTCCGTCGATTCACTCGATTCCGTCGACTGGGATTTGACAACCCCATCGCGTTACCCGCTCGCCATCCTGACAAACGACACCGATTCATCCGGCTGTTACGTCCGCTTTGAGCACGATGGAGTACCCACCAACATCACCTTCCGCTCGTTCCTCACGACAGCCGTCAGCACGGTTGATCCCTGGGGCACGCCCTACATCTACCTGCCTTCCGACAACGCCCAGGCCTATACCCTCTTCTCCTGCGGGCCGAACCG
>MWEJ01000435.1 GCA_002071025.1 Verrucomicrobia bacterium ADurb.Bin070
TGGACAACATCGAGGTCCGGGCCGGCCTGCTGGCCGCCGGGCGGCTCTTTGCCGCAGCCGGACGGGAGGCGGAAGCGCGCGACGCGCGTGGGCGGGCGGAACGTCTCGGGCGCGCGCTGGAGGCATTCTGGCGGCCGGAGCGGCAGCGTTACAGTTGGGCCCTGCTGTCCGGCGGGACACATGCCGAAGATCGCGGCAAGCCCTATCCGAACGGCCTGGCGCAGCTCTTCGGCTTGGCTTTTGTCGAGCCGCGCGCCGCGTGCTGGGAGGCGGTCTGCCGCGACTTCACGCCCGAAACGGGACCGACGGTCTCGTTCGGCGCAGAGTGGTGGCTGATGGCAGCTACGCGTATGGGCGATGAACCGAAACGCCTTTGGCGCACGCGCGCGGCGGAAGCCGCCGCAGCGTTCACGGAGCGAACCTATCTGCACCGGCACGCGCTCTCGGTCCTGGCGCTGCTGCAAGGCGCGTCCTGGCTTGCGCCGCAGGCGGCGCCGACCGGCCAACCGTAAAAGGAACATGATGCGGGCACTGAAAAGATGGTGGCGGCGCCGGCGCGCGTGGCGCGCGGCCCTGCCGCGCCTGGAGGCCGACTGCCGGGCGGCGGCGGAACGGCTGTTCGGCGGGCCGGTCACGTGGCGCGCGGCCGGCGGGCGCGGGCGCGATGTGGTCTGCCAGATTCTGCGCGCGGGGCGTCCCGCCGGCTACCTGCGCATGGTCGATCCCGCGTGCGCGCCCTCGGCGCCGGCCGCGGCGGGCCTGCCTTTCGTGTCGCTGCCGCCTGCGGAAAAGCTGGCGCGGGAATGGCAGGCGTATGCGCACGGCGCCCCGCTCGGGCTCACGCCGCCGCCGCTTTGGCGCGGCGCATGCGGCATGATCAGCGGCTACCGCGACGCCCGGCCGCTGGAGGAAGAGGCCGCGCGCGGCGGACGGTCGCGCCTCGCGCTCGCAGCCGAGGCGCTGCCGGCCATCGCCCGCCTGCACGCCGCAGGGGTGACGCACATGGACATGAGCCTCGCGAACATCCTGCGCGACCGCGCCTCGGGCGCGCTGCTCTTCGTGGACTTCGAATACGGGGCGGCGCCGGGGCTCTCCGCCGAGCAGCAGGCCCTCTACGACTATCTCAGGCTGCTGGAAAGCATCTGGAAGTTTCTGTCCGCCGGCGAACGCGCCGCGGCCTGCGACGAGTGGGGCGAGGCCTACAAACGCCACGCGCCCGCCGCAGTTCGCGCGGCGGAGCTGACGCCGCTGCGACCCGCGCTCGGGCGCGTGCTGGCGGCGCCTGAATTGGCACCGCTCTTTCAGCCGTGAGTGAATGAAACGGTGTGGCGGGTGGGGACGCCCGCGCTCCCGACTCGCTTCCTCAGCCTTTCATCCGAAAGGCGCGAGCTTGGCGAACGCCCGGCTCCGACCGTGACTCAGGCGCGGCCTTTGGACTTGAGGAACTCGATGCAGCCGCGGATGTTGTTGAGCGTGTTCGGGTCCGCTTCGCTCTCCACGATGTACCACTCGGTCACATCCGCCTCGGCGGCCGCGAAAACCTCGTCCCACTTCACGCCCTGCTTGCCTTCCGGCACCTGGCCCAAGATGCCGGGGCCGGGATAGATCTCTTTCGCGTGCAGCGTGCGCGAGCGGTTCGGGAACTTCTTGAGCCAAGCGACCGGATCCTCGCCGGCCGAAACCACATGGCCGACGTCCATCTGCTGGCAGACGTCCTGCGACGCGTTGCTGAAAAAGATCTCCCACTTGCAGCGGCCGTCAAACTTGTCTTTGAACTCGTGCTGGTGATTGTGGTAACCGACGAACATGCCGGCCGCCTTGGCGGTCACCGCGGCGTCGGAGAAGATCTTCGCGAAATCGATCCAGCCCTGGGCGTCCTTGGCGTTCATGCCCGGCACCATCAGGTACTTGTTGCCGATCTCCTGATTGAATTCAATGGTCTTGGCGATGTTCTGCGGCTTGATCGAATCGAGCCCCGTGTGGGTGCCGCAGGCGACCAGGCCGAGGTCGGACAGGATCTGCTTCAGCTCTGTCGCGCTCTTGCCGTAGTAGCCGGCGAACTCGACGCCGACGTAGCCCATCTCCTTGATCGCCTTGAGCGTGCCGATCAAATCCTTTTCGCACAGCTTGCGCACAGAATAGAGCTGTACGCCCGTCTGGATCTTGGCCTTTTTGCCGACCAACGCGGCGGCCTGCGACAGCGCCGGCGCAGCAAGCGCCAGACCGGCGGCGCCGGCCTTGATGAAACCGCGGCGAGAAAACTGCATCATGAGATCTTCCCCTTCTTTGTTGTCCGTGCTCGTTCCAAACCGGAACGTAGAATCGGATGCAGTATCTCAAAAAACCCGGTTCGCCGCAATAACGGCACGTAATCGGTTGGTGGGCAGGGGGTGTGGGGTGTGGCAGGCGGGTGCGAGGAGAATCGGAAGGCGCGGGATCATGGCCCCTGTTGGTGTACCGGCGGGTACGGGCCAGGCCGACTGAAGTCGGTACACCAGCCTGTGCCGCCCCGTTTCCGCCGTTTCTCGCATTCGTCTGCCGTACCCCGGCCACCAACAGCCGATTACTATCGGCACTGCGGCGCCGTGTGCCCCCCCACCCCCCCCTTTTCCCGGCTAGACGGTCGCCGCGCCCCATAGTATTATCGACTCTATCAGCGCGCACTGATTCCCCGAGTTATATGGAACAAAACGCGAAAACGAAGGAGCAACCGCCATGAAACCGATTCGCTCATTGATGGTTCACACGCTTGCCGCTATAGCTGTCCTCTTCTCCGCCGCCCCGGTTCAGGCGGTCGAGCACACCATGAAGGCAGGCGACGCGATGAACACCTCGTCGTTCAACACGGGCGTGCAGTGGGATGACGGGCAGGCGCCCAAAGCCGGCGACACCTACGTGGCGAACTATCAGTTGCGCACGCCGATCACGGGCAGCCACACCTTCGCGGGCGATCTGCTGACCGTCACCGGCAACATCCTCTGGAAAGGCCCAGACAACGCCTCGATCACGGTCCCCGCCATGATCCTGCGCGGAACGATCAACAACGGCCAGGGCAACACCACCGCC
>MWEJ01000436.1 GCA_002071025.1 Verrucomicrobia bacterium ADurb.Bin070
CCACACCTTTGGGATGTTCTTTATCCGCGCCGCAAGCGGCCAAAGAGGCGAAGAGGGTGACGACGAAAACTGAACGGCCCACCGTCCCGGCAAGGCGGAACGGTTCCGGCAGCGTCAAGCGCAGCGACATAGCAATCACGCTTTCTGTTTTATGCGTGTGCCTCGCCGCTGGTCGGCTTATTCTCCAAAGCACCGTGCCCGAAAAAATGGGACGTGCCTACTCACGTCCCACTACAGGCACGCCAATGCCTTGAAGAAAACGCTTTCAACACGCCCCAATCGGGAGCGTGCTCAGAGCGCTGCTTCTTCGTGAAATTTGGCGTTTCGTAGTGAACAGCAGCCGAAGCTACGCAAAGTTTTTAGGTCATGCCGGCCAGATCCGATGAGTGCGCCGACAACGTGAATAGGATAAACCAACTCTAGCGCTTTCACAAACCCAAACTTCGCCCGCTTCCTTGCACGGGTCGCACGGGATTTGCCTTCCCCGCCGGGAGACGGCGCGAAGTGTGCCGCGCCGGGACAAATCAACAGGCTCGGTCGCTTCTTGGCGCCCGTCGGACTCCCCGACTGCCCCGGCTTCCACGCATAAGCGTTGCCCGGCTTGAACCTGCCCGGAATCTCATTCACGCCATCGGTTTCCATAAACACCCCCTCCACATTACGCACGTAAACCAACAGACGGACCCTATGCCCGCCCCGCTTTCTCCGTGTGCGGGGGGCCATAGGGGCTCTCCCGGAACAGGAGGAAAAACATGACTCTCACAGATGCGCTGATCGAAAAAGGCGTCGCCAGAAACGCCGAGGAAGCCGCGACGGAAATCGAAAAGGCCCTGCCCGAGTTCCACGACCTGGTCGAATACGACGTGGATTACACCTCGGACGACATCATCTCCTTCACCGACAGGCGGTGGGGCATCAAAGACCGCCGCGGCGACTTCGCCGAAGAACTGTTCGGAAACTGCGCAAACTACTGAAAGGAGAAACCGCCATGCCCAAGAAAAACAGCCCGGAGACACTCGCCCTCGCCATGGACTACGCCGCCGCCATGGAAGCCTGCGCCGCATACGTGCAGGTCAGCAAGCCAACCATCCGCGAACCGGATGCCGTTTACAGGGTCGTCAGGCCGATCATCGACGCCGCCACTGGAGGCGACAGACAAGAAAGTTTCATGATTCTACTGCTCAATACTAAGAACCGCCTCATCGTGCCGCCGGTCGAGGCGACGCGGGGCCTGCTCGACACCAGCCCCGTGCATCCGCGCGAGGTCTTCCGCGAAGCAGTGAGACAAAGCGCCGCAAGCGCCATCCTGGCCCATAACCACCCCTCCGGCGATCCTACCCCCAGCAAGGAGGACATCGACATCACGCGCCGCCTGGTCGAAGCCGGAAAGATCCTCGGCATCCGCGTGATCGACCACGTCATCTGCGGTCGGCCGAGCGACACCTCCCCCGGCTACGTCAGCCTGCGCGAGAAAAACCTGGTCTCCTTCGACTGACCGCCGCGCACCCGTTTTACACTCGAACGCGCGCTCACTCCGTGGGCGCGCGAATCCTTCATCTCCCGGCTCCGCCCGAAAGAACGGGCTGCAGGGACGGCACAACAAACCGGCGCCAGGTACCCGCCGGCAGGCAAGCCGACAAACCCCGAGAGCACAAACAGAGATCGCCGGACGGAGCCGGACTATTCCCTTTTACACTCGCCATTGAGACCACTTGGTGGCCGCGATAACTCCCGCCAATCACCACACAGAAAGGAAATCCGCCCATGACAGCAACTCTCGCAACCGACCCCATGCTGCGCTTCGCCAAAGCGAAAGCCAGCTGCAACTTCTGCGGCATCTGCGGCCACGTCCCGCACTCCGCCGGCGACGAACCCAACCGCGCCCCGCTGCGCTGGTGGGATCCTGACGACGGCTGGAAGATCGGCACCCTCTGCCCGTACTGCGCCGAGGAAGCGCTCGACCGCCAGCCCAAGCCCGAGGACTACGCCGTCGCCACCCGCGCCACCAACGGCGTCTGCGACGTGTGTGACACGGACGAAGATCCTACCGAAGCGCTCTGACGCCCGCCACGCGAGCCCCCTTTTACACTCGCCATTGCGGTCACTTCGTGGCCGCAATAACTCTCCCGCACCCCCGTGACCGCGCACAGGCCCTCTCTCCCGGAAACCGCTTCGGGAGAGGGGGCCTTCATTTTTTTTACGCACGGCCGACAGGCTGACAACCCCGCCCATAACAAGTGACGGGCGGGGTTGTCCCGCCTGCAAAGGAGAACGCATGAGCCACGAAAGGACCGCCGACATGACATCCGCCTGCCCCGACACCACCACCAGATCCGCGCGCCGCTACGTCAGCCCGCGCACCCGCCCCCTCACCTCCGAAGAGGCGCA
Organism: Verrucomicrobia bacterium ADurb.Bin070; assembly: GCA_002071025.1. Classification (GTDB taxonomy): domain Bacteria; phylum Verrucomicrobiota; class Kiritimatiellia; order RFP12; family UBA1067; genus DUPH01. The sequence goes on from MWEJ01000436.1 coordinate 2,389, forward strand.
GATCCGGGCACTCGCCTACGCCATCAAAGACCCCGGATGCGACCAGGACCTGGTCGACGCCGCGGCCCGCGAAATGGCTCAGCTCATCCAAGGCGAGCGCGGCCACCTCATCCCCGTGCCGTCCCACACGCGCAGCACCCTCGCAAACCGCAGGCTCGCCTTCGCGATCGCGTTCTGCACGGGCGGAAAGTTCACCGTGTCCGACATCCTCGACCGCAAGGAACCGACCGAGTCAGCCTGCGAACGCCACCGCAACAGGCTCCCGCCACTCGAACCGGACGGCCACGGGATCTATCTGCACAGGCCCGACAAGATCACCCTCACCGGCACGGAGAAAATCTACTTCGTGGACAACGTCATCACCTCCGGCAACACCCTCCAGGCATGCCGCCGCGCGATGATGGGACTCGGCACCGGGCTCGTCTACGCCGACGCCCACCACGACATCCCGAACAGAATCGCACAGGAAGCCTGACCGTTCCGCTTTTACCCTCGCGGTTGCGGTCACTCCGTGGCCGCAACAAAACCCGCACAACCCCGAAAGGACACCCCATGAACATCAACCTGAACAACTACGCCGTCACACGCTGGCACGACCCAAGCGCCCAGCCCCCGGACGAACCTACCGCCGTCGCACTGCGCCTCACCATCTCCGAACGCTGC
>MWEJ01000437.1 GCA_002071025.1 Verrucomicrobia bacterium ADurb.Bin070
CCGCGCTACTGCCCGAGCTGCTTGAAGAAGAGCACGCGGGTGTCGTGGTAGCCCTGGTAGCGCGAGGTGCTTCCGCGGCCTGGATACTGCCGCCACGGGTCTTTGTAGCCGCCGTCCGGGTACCAATCCTCGTCCTTGTCCATGGCATCGTTGGCGTTGTCGTCGTCATTGTCCTTGACGAAGCCGCGCGGATAGGGGTCGCGCCAGACCAGCGCCACGGCGCGGCCGCCGGCCAGGGACTGCAGGCCGACTTCCGTGCCGCCGCCGAACGAGGGCACTGTGGCCTCGGCGCGGATGAAGTAGAGGAAGAGCTGCTGGCGGTCCGAGAAGGAGTCGAGCGAGAACGAGTAGAGCATCTTGCGGTCAATCTCGTGCAGCGCGTTCGGCACATTGATCCCGAAGATGTTTTTGCGCGCAACGTCTTCCGAGTACCACGCCAGCCATTGCGCGTCGCCGTAATAGTCGGAGAGCGTCTTGCTCCACACGGTGTTGGGGTTCTTGCTTTCTTTCATGACGTTATCCAGACCGTCCGCCCATGCGTCACGGAAGCTCTTCCAGTCGGTGGGCGAGGCCGTGCCGAAATAGCGCGCGTGGCGCGTGAACGTCAGGTTTTTGCGCTGCGCCGCGGAGAGCCCGTTGTTAGTCGAGGCGATCCAATAGTCCAGCGGGGTGTCCCAGAGCGCGGCCTCCAGCACCTCGGGCATGTCCGAGAGCGGATTGACGCGCGAGCCGGGCAGCGTGCCGTCGGCCCTCATCGCATAGAAGTGGTTATAGATGTCATCGCGCTTGTAGCCGTTGCCATGGTCGTAGGTGCGGATGGTGCGGAACATGAAATCTTTCTCGATCGGCTCGAGCCCGGCGTCCCGGAAATCACGGGAAGGACCGCTGGCGGGATCGCGGAAATTGTCCGGGCGGACAATGAAGCCCAGCTCGCCGGGCGAGTGCAGCACCCCCATGTCCGAAACGAACATGAAGATGTCGGCGTCGCGTCCTTCCAGCGGTGGCTGCAGCAGCTTCTTTGTCGAGGGGTTGACACCGACGAAGGTCTCTTTGGTTTCGCTGTTGGGTACCCAGTTCGCGGCGTTGTGGTTGAAACGCGGATCCGCCACATCCAGGCCGGTCCACAGATACGGTATCGGTTGCATGTTCATGCCGACGGCCTTGGCCGTGCGCTTGTCGGTCTGGAAATAGAGTTTGGGCGTGTCGGCAAAGGTCGACGCCTCGGGGAAAATGGGCGGTCCTTGTGGTGCGCAATCCACATAGTCGCCGGAATTGTTACGAATGCGAGCAAAAATGATGAAAGACACGCTGAAATCCTGCCCTTCGGCGAAGTCCGCCGAGAAAGCGCCGTCACTGTCGACGATATCATACACCACATCCGCCCGCGGCGCTTCCACCTCCAGATCCATTTTGTAGAAGCAGTCGTTCTCGCTGGTGAAGGCCGTGCGCCAGAATTTCTGGATGGCGGTGCGGGTGTGTTTCAGCTTGATGCAGGAACCGGCGTCCGGGAAGCTGGTGGTCTTCATGTCGCCGTGCGTCCGGTGCAGCTTGAGATACACATCCAACTCAATATCGAACGACGCCGTGTCCGGACGCAGCTCGGTGTGCTTGAACGGCCACACCAGTTCGACATAAAGCGGCGCGCTGATGGTCGTTGCGGCCGTCTCCATGCCGAAGAGCTGCACGGAGTAGACGGTGACATCGCGTGCGGGATTCCCGACTTGTTTCGTGGAGGTGATGAGTTTCGGGCAGAAGATGTCGTTGTCGAGCACGATCTGGCTGACCATCGGCACGCGCTCCAGACACGGCACATTCAGCATGGAAGGCACGTTGTCCTCATCGATGTAGTCTTTGAGCAGCGCGGCCACCACCTGCTCGTTCGGCATCGCCCCGGGCTTCGCCTTGCGGAATGCCTCCCAGAATGTGTTCTCAACGGCGCCCGCCAATTGCGCCGGATCTGGCTTGCGGATTTTCAGCAGAGTAGGGTCGATCGGCGGGTTGAGCCAGATGTTGCAGGCGTCTTTTTTGACGGGTTCGGGCTTGGCGATGCTGTCGGTGATGAACACCTGATTGAGCAGGTCGGAATTTTCAAAGGGCTGGAAATTCCCGTTCTTGATGTACATGTGGAAGGGGCTGCTGACCTCGTTCTTTTTCCGCTCGTAGCGCGTGGCGTAGAAATCCTGCAGCGAGAAATAATGGCCGTCGTCCTCGGCATCGTTATCAAACTCCGTGCGCAGGGCGTCGGTCTCGAAGAGGTGGCCGAGGCTGACCCGGTTGGTGGAAACATCGCGGAGCTGCGCCCGGCACAGGTTGATATCGAGCATGTCCGAGACATTGACGCAGACATAGGCGTAGCGGCCGAACACCGAGCCTTCGAGCGAGCGCCATTTGGCCCCCTCGTATGCGCTGTCACTGCCCTGGCGGACGGCATAGCGCCGCACGTCGTTGATGAGGAAGGGAGGCAGGAAGCTCAGCGCCTCGATTGACAGCACACGCGCGTCGCGGTCATTATCCTCGTTTTCGGTCGCGGCCGAAACCCGCACCCGGCCGGGCCAGTCCGGGAATTTACGCTCGTCGATGTCGCGCAGGCGCAGCTCGGAGTCGATCTCTTCCATGGCGCGGGCAAGGCCGGCGTTCAGCAGGTGGCGCCCGTTGACCGCGTGGCGGTAGTTCGAGGAGGCCTGGCGCTCGGTGCGCATGTAGATGGCGAACGAGACGCCGCTGATGACCATGAAGCTCAGGAAGCCCAGCACGATCAGCAGGGCCGAGCCGCGGCGCCGGGCGCCGTAGCGGAATGTTTGGAAAAGATTCAGCATACTATCACCATTTGTAATCACGCCTGCCCGTCTGCACAGCCACGTTTTTCGTTTTTTGACAGGATTACAGGATTTTCAGGATGGGTCGTTCGGGTCATCAATCATGACAATCATGTCCGGACTTTTTGCCGCACGGCGCACTACCACCGGACGTGCCGGTGACGGTTCGGGAAGGTCACGGTGGCGGAAAACTTCTCCTTGGAGCCGCTCTCCTGCTTGAGCCCGATCCT
>MWEJ01000438.1 GCA_002071025.1 Verrucomicrobia bacterium ADurb.Bin070
GCGCCGTCCCAGGTCAGCAGAAACGCGCGCGCGGAGATCTCGCCGTCCGCCGCGCCGCCGACGCACACGACACCCTTGCTGGTTGTGGCCGACACGCCCTCCGCGATCGGCTGCGACAACCGTCCGGCGGCCACCCAGTTCGTGCTGCCTGCGGACAACGCGACGATATCGGCGCAGTACCGTTTGGGGCCGCCCACCAGCAGCGGCGCTTCCGGAAAGTTTGAGCCGCCCGCCAGCAGAGCGACGCCGTTATGCTCCCCGTAAAACGGCGCACCCACACCGATCGCTGGACGGCCAGACGGCTGCTGCGGCAGGCCGAACCCTTCAGACCATTCCAGCGTGACCGGCGGGCTGCCGCGTGTCGCACCCGGAGCGAACAACAATAAAACTCCCGTCACCATCAACGCGCCTGACAGGCTGAAACCCTTTTTTGACATAAACCCCCTTGATACGTTAAGCATACCTAACATACCAGTTTCCCCGCTGTCTTACGTTCACAAAAAAGCAATTGTAATAACGTTGTATTTAACGGGCCTTCTCGCAGCCGCCATACACGCGGACGCCACCGGGTTCCGGATGCTTCGCGAACGCGGCCATCAGCGTGCCGCAATACTGCGACAGCCCGACCACATCCGCGCCCACCGAAAGAAAGCGGTACCCCATGTCCACCCACGCATCGATTTGATCAGGTCCGGCCACCGTGCCCGCGAATTTGCCATGCGCGAGCGCCGCCTCCGCCACACGCCGCCGAGCCTCCAGCAGCCGCGGGTGCGTCCATTCGCCTGGCGCACCGATCCCCTGGCTGAAATCGCCCGGCCCGAAAAAGAGCATGTCGATGCCGTCCAGCGCCGCAATCGCATCGAGATCGTTTAACGGCTCCGGGTCTTCGATCTGGACAATGACCATCCGCTGTTCATTCGCCTGCAGCAGATAGTCGTTGAATGCCACCCCGCAATAGGCGCCGTCCGCATTCCCGCCGTCGACCGGTCGCCGTCCGACCGGATGGAAGCGGGTCATGCGCACCACGTTCTGCGCGTCGGCCAGGCTCATGACGTGCGGCACCATGATGCCGGCCGCGTCCAGCTCCAGCGGCCGGATGTAGTCGCTGTAGCCGCCGCGCGACACGCGCACGATCACATCGGTGTCATGCGCTTTGGCCGCCCAGATACAGGCCTCGACCACCGACAGGTCATTCGGCACATGTTCCCGGTCCGTCCACAAACAATCAAAGCCCGCTAGCGCGGCGATTTCCGCCGCGCGCGCATCGGCTAGGTTCAGTTTGAAACAACTCGCGATTCCGCCCGCACGCAGCTTCGCCAACGTCCGGCTGGGACGCATCCGACACAGACTCATACCGTTTTCCTTTTTTTGAAACCTAATCCCGCTTTTTATTCCGCCGAGTGCTTACTGGTGCCCTCTGACGTCTCCAGCGTCAACCATTCGATCCCTTGAGGCGTCGCGCGGAAGCGCTTGGCGCGGATGCTCGAACCGTGGCCCTCCTCGTAGTACACGATCAGGATCGAACCGTCCTTGAGCGTCACCATGCTGGGGTACGCACCGCCGACCGAGTCGACCGGCACATTGGCGCTCCAGGTTTTGCACTCGTCCAGACTGTAGTGCAGGCTCGTGGCCGGCAGGCGGTGCGCCATCAGGATGATATCGCCCGGCGCACGGTGCAGATAATGGCAATGCCCGGGGAAACCGAAAAGCTCGGCCGTCGTCCAACTTTTCCCGCCGTCCTTACTGACCGACCAGCCGGAATGCTTTTGGCCGCGCAGCGCCGCGAACAGCGCCCCGTCTTTCAGTTCAATCACATCGGTCTCCGCCTCATACCGCAGGCCGCCGGTCGGTATATCGGCCGGCACCGACCACGATGCGCCGCCGTCGCCGCTGAACGTCACCGCGCCGCACGCCCCTGAAGCATCCTGCTTGTAGAGGCCCAGCGCGAGCCTCCCGTCAGACAGTTCACGAATCGGAGAGGAGCAGTAATACGCTTTCGCGATCTGACGCGGCTCCCGTTCCCAGGTCCTGCCGCCGTCCGAGCTGGTCACGATGAAGGAACCCAAGCCGTCAAACCCCTTGGCCCCGTCCGGTTTAGGTTTCAACGTGAAAAAGACACAAGCGATCCGGCCGTCTTTCAAGAGTGTGACCGACGGATCACGGTCGTCGTACGGGCCGTCAAACAGAATAAACGGTTCAGACCAGGTCCGTCCCTCGTCCGCGGAATAGCAGCCGCTAATCCTGCCGCCTTTCGGCAAAGCGTCGTTGGGCATGGCCACATGGCCGTAGCCGGCGTAAAAAACCGCCAGCAGCCGTCCATCCGCAAGCCGGCACACATCCGGGAAAGCCTCGTAGGCGCCCGCGCCCGCATCGGCACAGACATGTATCCAGTTCTTCACCTCCACGATCTTCCGCCAAGGAGCCGCCAACTCGGCGGGTTCCCCCTGCACCGTGATGTCGCGCAGATGCGCGACGGTCTGGCTCGCGTAGAACCCGACCCGCCCGGGCTTGCCGGCGCACGCCACGTCAAACAGCAGCGCGTCGTTGAAGAACACACGCACGTGCGTTCCTCTGCGCTCGACGCGCGCGGTGTGCCAGGTGTCGGGAGCCTGCGGTTTGCCGGCCCGCTTGACCTCTTGCCAGGGGGTCTCGCCATCCCCGCGGCACAGGATCGCCGACCGGGAATCGAAATGGACGTACGTCGACGTCGCAGAATCGATCGAACCCAGCACAAAACCGACCGCCATCACGCCCGCGCTTTTCTCCACGCGGTACGCCGCCGACAGTGTGACATCGCCGAAAGCGGGCTCCTTCAGGAAAACGCGGCACGGCGTCTGCCTCCCGTCCAAAACCAGCTCGCCTCCCGCCACACGCGCCCGGTTGTCTCCCGAATGCCATTGCTCAAAAGCTTTTGCGTCACGAAGATCGATCTCTACACGCCGCTCCTCAGCCCCGCGCCCTACCCGCGCAGACAGACACAAACAAACCAAGCCCCCCGCCACCACAAAACCGCCCGCCATTCTCTTTTCCTT
>MWEJ01000439.1 GCA_002071025.1 Verrucomicrobia bacterium ADurb.Bin070
GATTCAGGTTATTGTCGCCCGCGCCCTGGCAGCCCACATCCACGACCGCGCCGTCGGCCCAATCGAAGACTTCGGCCCGCACGGCCGTTGACAGACAAGAAACGCCTGCGGCCGCCACTGCGGCCAGCCATCCTAGTGCCGTCTTTTTCATGACCTGTCCCTCCATAATTAACAGTTGAAACATTCAACCGAACCTGATCCGCGGCACCAGCCGCATCAGCCAAATGGTGGCCAGCGCCGCAACCGCGCCGAGCGCGCCCGCATACCCCCACTTGCCGTACAGCGCGTAACCGATCGCGAAGAGCAGTCCCCAGACCGCCGCGCACCCCAGCATCATGCAGAGGATGCCCAACGGCAGGCCGGAACGCCCGTCGCCCGCGCCGACCGTCTCGCCCCGCGACGCGGCCCACCGCTCGACGTTGCGCCAGCCCGGACCGCCCGCTCGGATCTTGCGGCAGAACGTCGCCAGCACAGCCATCTCCTCCGGCGGCGTCAGATAGGTCACCGCCAGCCACCCGACCGTCGTGACCGCAATCCCGATCACCAGCTTCCAGCCGCTGAAAGCCATGACGCTCAGCAACCCGGCCTCACGCATCGCGCCTTCCAGCCCCAACGGTTCAGCGACGGTTTTGAACACCACGGCGACCAGAAACGAAATGACCATCGCCGCGATCTCGCTCCAGGCGTTGACGCGCCACCAGAACCAGCGCAGGATGTAGATGAGCCCTGTGCCGGCGCCAACCTGCAACAGCACGTCGAACGCGCCTTTCGCCCCTTGCAGCAGCAGTGCCGCCCCGCTGCCCGCCACCAGCAGCAGCACCGTCGCGATGCGCGCCATGCGCACCTGCTGGCGCGGCGTGGCGTCCGGCTTGATGAACCGCAGATAGAAATCGTTGACCACATACGACGCGCCCCAGTTCAGATGCGTCGCCACCGTCGACATGTGCGCCGCGATCAGCGAGGCCACGACCAAGCCCAGTAACCCGGCCGGCAGGCGCGCGATCATTCCCGGATACGCAATGTCGTCACGCAAAAACGCATCCTCGACCTCAGGAAAAGCCTTCGCGAGTGCGCCATGCCCGCGCGCGGCCGCCGTATGATACCGCACCTCCATGCGCGCTTCCGGCGAAACCGCAACCCCGCCGCTGCGGCAGGTCTGCACCAGCGCCGCATTCTCGGACAGCCACGCTTGGGATCGCACCATCTGCTGTGGCGTCTCCTTGGGCAGCGCCACCAGCGAGACGAGCGCCACCAGCAGCCACGGCCACGTGCGCACGGCATAGTGCATGAAATTGAAGAGCAGCGTCGCGCCGATGGCGTGCTTCTCGTTCTTGGCCGCCAGCATGCGCTGCGCGATGTAGCCTCCACCGCCCGGCTCCGCGCCCGGATACCAGACGTTCCACCACTGCACCGCCAGCGGCAGCACCAGCACCGTCACAAGCAGCGCCGTGTCGCCGCCCTCGACACTCGGGAAGAAGCTCAGCTTGTCCGCAGGGAGCCGATCCCATAACCCCGCCAGCGTCGTCACGCCCGTACCGCCGACGTCCGCCCTGATCAGATACACCGACGCCGCGATCGAGCCTCCCATCGCGATCGCGTACTGGAAAAAATCCGCCCAGATCGAACCGGTCAGACCACCCAAGGTCGCATAGATGCCGACCCCCACCGACGCCCACAACAGCGTCTCGACCGCAGACAAACCGAAGATCACCTGTCCGATCTTGATCGCCGCAAGCGAGCCGATCGCCAGCGACATCACGTTGAAGAAGACACCGAGGTACAGCGCGCGAAATCCGCGCAGCGCCGCCGCCGCGCGGCCGCTGTAACGCAGTTCGTAGAACCCCAAGTCCGTGTCCAGCTCCGAGCGCCGCCACAGCTTGGCGTACACGAAGACCGTCAGCATGCCGGTCAGCAGAAACGCCCACCAGACCCAGTTGCCCGCCACCCCGTCGTTGCGCACAATGTCAGTGATCAGGTTCGGCGTGCCGCACGAGAAGGTGCAGGCCACCATCGAGATGCCCAGCAGCCACCACGGCATCGAGCGTCCCGACAGGAAGTAGTCCGAAGCGCTGCGGCTCGACCGGTGCGCCGCAGCCGCCCCCACCCCCACCACCGCCACCAGAAACCCGACAATGATGCTGAAATCCAACAGTGTCAGCTTAAACATGCCTCATCCCTTTTTCCCGACAAGCGACAGGCGACCTGCGACAGGCGGGTAATATTCGCGCGCCTCTTCACTCACTTCACAGTACAAGGTCCCCCGCTCGCGACACTGTCGTAACAGGCGTTCATGGCCGCGATGGTCGGCCGGTGCCAGCGCAGATTGATCAGCGGCTCTTTGCCTTCGCGGATGCAGCCCGCGAACTCGTCGATCATGCCGACCCACTCGTCAAAGTAGGTGTACTGCACGGTGTAGCGGTCGCTGGGCGCACCGTTATGATACACGTTCGGCCCGAAACAGTCGCACACCAGCGTGCCCTTCTCGCCCACCACCGTGACGTTCACCTCCATGCGCTTGGGAAACACCTCCCATCCCGGGCCCGGAACCTTGAGCCGCTCCTCCATACGCGACCACGAGGGATCGAAGAGAAACGCAGTGCCGTCCTTCAGCTTGCCGTTGACCAGCAGCATGTCTTCGACCTGCAGCTCGGGCCGCAGGTTGGGCGCGACAGACGAATAGACAAAATCGAAATCAGCCCCGGTCAAATGCCGGATCAGATCGAAGATGTGCGGATGGTCGCACAACGCCCCGCCGCGGCACCGCGCATCCCCCGCTTTCAGCGGCACGCGCCGGCCGTAGCTCGCCTCGGGCACGCCCTGCCAAGGAAAAGCCCAGACCGGCGACAGCGTGATGTTGGTGGCCTGCACCGAAACGATCTTGCCGACCGCGCCCTCCGCGATCAGTTTCTTCAGCCGGTGCACCACCGGATTGTAGTGCATCTCCAGCTCGATCTGACACACGATCCCGGCCTTGTCCACCGCCGCGATCATCGCGTCATACTCGGCCATATCGAACGATGGGATTTTCATC
>MWEJ01000440.1 GCA_002071025.1 Verrucomicrobia bacterium ADurb.Bin070
GATGGAACTGCTCAAGCGGCGCGGCGCCGAGGTCTCCTATCACGACCCCTTCGTGCCGGTGATCAAGCCCACGCGGGAGCATCCGCAGTGGGCCGGCACGCGGTCGGTCGCGTGGTCGCGCGAGACGGTCGCTGCCTTCGACTGCGTGCTGATCGCCACCGCGCACGCCTGCGTCGATTACCGTCAGCTCGCCGAGTGGGCGTCGCTCATTGTCGACACCCGCAACGCCATGCCCTTCGCCGTCGGCTCGCCGCGCTACGTCAAAGCCTGAAGAGAAGGAATAAGTTAGAAGAGGTTCTTGCAAAACCCCTCGTTAACCCACGGCTCGGCACAGCCTCGCCCTCCAGATTCGGGCATAAAGGCGGAATATTTCATGGAGGGCGAACCTGTGGTGAGCCGCAGAGGGGTTTTGCAAGCTCCTCATTCGTTATTCGCTTCCTCCTTCCTCCTTCTTACTTATTCCTTTCTCCCTTATGTCTGTTCCTCCCCTTCTTTCTCCTGACGTCCGCGCGAGCCTGCCGCTGGCCGCGCGCTATTCGGTGTACACGCTGTTGATCGCCGCGCTGTCGGTCATGCTGCCGGACATCGTGCGCCATCAGGGCGTGGCGTTCTTTTACGAAAATGGGACCATCGAGTGGCTCCAGTTCAGCCTGCTGGGCGCCAGCGTTCTGCTCTTCGCGCTGGGCGCGCTCTGCCTGCCGGCGCATCGGCGGCTCGCGGCGCTGCTCGGCTGCGTGGCGGCCTTTGCGGCGACGCGCGAGATGGATCGCGTGCTGGGCCGCCTGCTGCCGGTCGTGAGCTGGAAGATCGGCGGCCTGTTTCTGGTGGCGGCCGGCTGGCTGCTGTTGCGCCACGGCCGCGTGCTGCTGCCGCAGATCGCGGCGTTTCTGCGCACGCCGGCCTTCGTGATGCTCTGGGCCGGCTTCGTAATCGCCGTGCCGCTCGCGCAACTGGTCGGCCACGCCCCCTTTTTCCGGCTCTTCATGGATGAGGTTCACGTGCGCGACATCAAGCGCGTCTTCGAGGAGAGCGGCGAGTTCATGGGCTATCTGATCCTGCTCTTCGGCACCCTTGAAAGCCTCTTGCAGTTCGCGACCGTCGGCGGACAACAGAGAGTGAATGACGAATAACGAAGAGTGAATAGTTGGGGGAAAGAACGCTCAACGTTCAAGGTTGGGACGGCACACCGAATGTCGCCTGTCGAGTATTCGCCGCCGAAGTGACGGGAGGGGCAAGCGTCTGCTTGCCCAGACGAATGGCGCTCGACCGTCGGATCTTCGCTTGGAGCGAAGCCAATAGGGCGAGGCGCTCGCGCGCCGGGACGAGCAGACGCTCGTCCCTCCCGGTTCGCAGCGGTCAGCGGTCAGAGATCAGCGGTCAGCGGTCAGCGGTCAGAGGCCAGTAAAAACTATTCACTATTTGTTATTAACTATTCACTTTCTCCTCCCTCCTCCCTCCTCCCTCCTCCCTCCTCCTTCCTCCGTATCACTTCCTCCTTCTTCCCATGAATTTCAGCGACATTTTCGTTCCCGGCCGCGTCTGTCTGTTCGGTGAGCACTCCGACTGGGCGGGCGGCCACCGCCGCACCAATTCTGAACTGGCGCCCGGCGCGGTCATCATCTCCGGCACTAACCAGGGGCTCTACGCGCGCTGCCGCCGCTGCCCCGGCGAGCTGGTGGTGCGCTCGGCCCTGACCGACGGCTCGGTCACCGACGCCTGGCGCGTGCCGATGGAGCTGCCGCGCCTGCAGGCCGAGGCTGCGGCCGGCGGTTTCTTCAGCTATGCCGCCGGCGTGGCCGCCTACATGCTCGATTTCTACGGCGTGGACGGACTTGAGATCGACAACTACAAGACCACGCTGCCGGTCAAAAAGGGTCTCAGCTCCTCGGCCGCCTTCTGCGTGCTGGTGGCGCGCGCCTTCAACCAGGTCTACGGGCTCGGACTCACCACGCGCGCCGAGATCGAGGCCGCCTACCAGGGCGAGATCGCCACGCCCTCGCGTTGCGGCCGCATGGACCAAGGGTGCGCCTACGGCCAGATCCCCGTGATGATGACCTTCGACGCCGACCGCCTCGGCGTGCAGCCCCTGCGCCCCGGCGGCGACTTCCATCTGCTGATCGCCGACCTCTGCGGCAAAAAAGACACCGTCCGCATCCTGGCCGACCTCAACGACGCCTATCCCTTCGCCAGCACCCCGCGCGACCAGGCGGTGCAGCGCTGCCTGGGCCCCGAGAACCAGCGCATCGTGTCCGCCGCCCGCGCGGCGATCGAGGCCGGCGATGCCGCCGCGCTCGGTGCGCTCATGCGCGAGGCGCAGGCCGTTTTTGACGAGCACCTCATGCCGGTTTGCGAGGAGCTGCGCAGCCCGCGCCTGCACCGCGTGCTGGCCGACCCGCGCGTCGACGAATGGGCCTACGGCGGCAAGGGCGTCGGCTCGCAGGGCGACGGCTGCGTGCAGTTCATCTGCCGCTCGCCCGCCGCGCGCGACGCGCTCGCCGTCTATCTCCAGAACGCGTACGGCATGCCCTGCTTCGAACTCGACATCACGCGCCCGGTCTCGGTGCGCAAGGCGGTGATCCCCGTGGCCGGGCTCGGCACGCGCATGTTTCCGTACACCAAGGCGGTGCCCAAGACCTTGCTGCCGGTGGTCACCCCCGACGGCGTCGCCAAGCCGGTCATCCAGGTGATCGTCGAAGAGGCACTCTCGGCCGGCGTGGAGGAGATCGCGCTGATCATCCAGCCCGAGGACGAGCCGCGCTTCCGCGCCTATTTTCAGACCGACGCGCGTCCCGAGACGCTGGCCAAGCTGCCGCCCGCCTTGGCGGAGGAGGCGCGCAAGCTGAGCGCGATCGGCCGGCGGCTGACCTTCATCCCGCAGGAGCAGCCCGGCGGCTTCGGCCACGCCGTGCTGCTGGCCGAACGCTGGGTGGGGCAGGAAGCCTTCCTGCTGCTGCTGGGCGACCACCTGTTCCGTTCCGGCGAGCCGCGCAGCGTGGCGCGTCAGGTGGTCGAGG
>MWEJ01000441.1 GCA_002071025.1 Verrucomicrobia bacterium ADurb.Bin070
TGCCCGCAACCGCGTGCTCTTCACATCGGCACCCGCCCTGGTCAACGGCCTGATCGGCCCGTGGGCCATGATCAATGGCACCACGCTCGCGACGTATGACAGCGGACTGGGCGTGACGGCCTACGCCGGCTACACGGACATCGCGGCGCGCGGCCCGGGCTCGGTCATCCCAAACGACGCCGCGCTCAATGCCCGGATCAGCACGCCGGGTGTCGACGGACCGATCACGCTCGGCGCCTCGCCGGTCAGCAGCGTCAACACGCTCCTGCAGGACACCGAAACCGCCGCCGTAGTGACCGTCACGAACACGGCGTTTCAAACCTCCGGCATCCTGCTCGCGGCAGGAAAAGCCGCGCTGACCATCGGCACCGAACCCGGCGAGGGCGCGATCATGCCGCTCGACGCCGGCGGCTCGCTGACGGTGGTCAACCACGACCCGACCGCCCTGCTCACGCTCAACGCGCCAATCACCAACAACACGTCGGCCTCTTCCCTGGTCAAAGCCGGCGCGGGGACCGTCGTGCTGGCAGGCTCCAATACCTTCACCGGCGCGATCGCCATCAACGACGGCAGCCTAGTCTTTGGCGGCAGCGTCACGCAGACTGTCTCCAATGCGATCAGCGGCCCTGGCACATTGGTCAAGAGCGGTTCCGGATGCGTCACGCTGAATGCAGCCAACACCTTCACCGGCCCGACCTACATCAACGAAGGCACTTTTGTGGCGCGCCACAACACTGCCTTCGGCACGACGGCCGCCGGCACATTCATCGCCGACGGCGCGACCCTGGACATCGGCGGCGGACTCAATGTCGACGCGCTCAATTTAGGGGCCGAACTCTTCACAGTCAGCGGCAGCGGCGTTGACGGCCAAGGCGCGATCGTGAACAACCATGCCAACCGACAGCTCAACGCATTCGGGCGCATCGTGCTGGCCGGCGACACAACGGTTGGCGCAATCGGACGCTGGGACATCCGGCAGAATACGCCGTCCGTGACCCTCAACGGCCACACCTTCACCAAAATCGGCCCCAACGAACTCTGTCTCGTCAACGCTCAGGTGTACGGCAGCGGTCATATCGTCGCGACGCAAGGCCTCTTCCGGCTCGAGGCCTCCACGCGTCTGAACGGCGACGCCGCCAACACCCTCACGGTCAAACCGGGCGCGCGGCTGGATCTTTACTCATTCACCTCCGCCACGAATGCCTCGCCGTGGACCGTGATCTTCGAGCCCCTCTCCTGGATCACCGCCGGCAACAGCTTCCACCCCTACAACACCTGGTGGGGACCGGTCACCTTGAACGGCACCCTATTTATTGACGGCAGTTCCGGACGCAGCGTGACCTTCTCGAACGCCGTCAGCGGCGCAGGCGGCTTCATCAAGAACGGCACGTGCGAAGCGTTTGTTTTCGGTGACGCCAACACCTACGCGGGCACCACCACCGTCAGCAACGGCCTGCTGCACATCTTCCAGCCCGGAGGATTGCCCGGCCATCAGGAGGGCGGGCACGTGACGGTCGGACCGAGCGGCACGCTGGTCGTCTACGCCGCCGAAGACGCCGGCGGCTGGTCCAAGGCGTCGATCGACGACGTGCGGACCAACACCCTGTTCACCAGCGCGACCTCCAGCCTCGGCATCAACACCGCGTGGGGCGACCTGGTCTATGACCGCGATCTGACGGACGCGCATGCGTATAGTAAATATGGGCGCAACACGCTCACCCTGCCCGGCAAAAACCTTTTCGGCGCGGCGCTCAAGGTTTACAACGGCACGCTCACCCTGCCCGACACCAGCACCAATGCATTCAGCGCAGCCATCGTCTACGGCGGAGCGGCCGGTGCCTCGCTCAATATCGACGGCCCCGCCTCGCTCGGCACAGGCACCCTGACCGCGGGCGGCTCCGGCAATGACCGCAGCACCGTCACGATTTCGGCCAATGCCAGCATGGCCAGACTTCTGGCCGGGACGACCAAAGGCGCGTCCGGTGCAGTGACCCAGAATGGCGGCGCTATCCAAGTCGGAACGACCACCGGCAGCGGCGATGTAACCACGCTCGGTAATGCGGGCGGCTACGGATATTACCGCATGAACAACGGAACGCTCAAAACAGGCCAGTTGTTCCTGGGCGGCAGCACCAGCGGCAACAACGACGGCGTGTTTGATCTCTTCAGCGGCACCCTCAATATTTGCGTAGCCGACGGCGACCTGATCATTGGCTTCGGTTATGGTAACGGCCAACTCAACCTCTTCGGCGGTACGCTGCTCAACACCAACGGCAACGAGATCGCGCTGGGCTGGGAGTCGAACCGCGGCGTTTTCAGCATGCTGAACCTGCTTGGGCCGGAAGCGTACGTTTTGTCTGCGGGTCGGGCCGTGAACGTCGCCAAGAACTCGAAAAACCTCGCGGGCGTAGTCAATCTCAACAGCGGCACCTTGCGGGCGCTGAGAGTCTACGCCAGCTCGTCCGCGTCGCCCTCGTACGTGAACTTCAACGGCGGCACCCTGCGGGCGGACGTCTCACGGACCGATTTCCTGCAGGGGCTCACGGCGGCCACCGTCTTCTCCGGCGGCGCGGTGATCGACACGACTAACGCCAATGTAACGGTCAACCAGCCCCTGCTCGCGCCGACGGGCTACGGCGTGGCGTCGATTCCGCTGCGAGGACAGGGGCTCGGCTACATCGGCGCACCGACGGTCCTGATCAGCGGCGGGCAGGGCACCGGCGCGACGGCCATCGCAACCGTCGATCTCAACCCTTCCAGCCCGACCTGCGGTCAGGTCACCGGTCTCACGGTCACCAGCCCCGGCTTCGGCTATGCGTCCTCGGACGCGCTCACCGTCACGCTGCGCGGCGGCGGCTACACCAACGCAGCGTTCGCCGCCGCGCCGCTGCTCGCGCCGAACGTCTCCGGCGGGCTGACCAAGCTGGGCAGCGGCACGCTGACCCTGGGCGGCGCCAGCACCTACGGCGGCGAGACCGTCATCAGCAACGGCACGCTC
>MWEJ01000442.1 GCA_002071025.1 Verrucomicrobia bacterium ADurb.Bin070
GCCGTGCGGAAAAGCAGCATCATGTTGCGGTAAGCTTCCAGCACCGGCTTGGGGGTCAGATCCGCGTGGTTGACGCCCCACGGGAACACACAGTCGCGAAAATCTTTCCAGCTCCAGTTCGCGATGAACGACGCGCCCATGCCGATCGCGTAATGCCCGACCGCCAAATAGTGTTGGATCGACGCCTCTGCAGGATCACCCCAAACGCCTTGATTGCGCGCCGCGTGCGCTGTCCGCGAGCCGAACTCGCCCAGCGAGAAACTCTTCCCTTCGAACCGCCGGTCGATCATCTTGAGCACGCCGCGCAGATGGTCGACCGCGCCGTAATGATGAATGTTCAGAAAATCGATGCCCGTTGTATCCAGCACCTTTTCTGAGGCGGTCAAGTCCTGCAGATGGCCGACCGTGACCGGCGCGTGCGGCGCGGCCTGCTTGACCGCCTTCCCATTCTCTCGCTGCCAACGGGCGTACACCCACGCCCGGAACCGCTCATTATCGCGAACGCGGAGATCGTTCCAGCCTGACGCTTTCGCGCTGAAGTCGATATCGGGCTTTGCCCCGCTCGCGCGCCATGCCGACCGCGCACTCTCCATTGATCCGTAGCGCTCTGCCAGCCATGTCTCATAGAGCGGACGCAGTACGGCCGTCTGTGTGAGCCGCGTGCCCGGTTCGTTCTGAATGTCGTACAGCATCCCGGGAAAAGCCGCGTAGCGTGCCGCCCAGAAACGGTTCCACGCCTGTTGCGCGGCCAGATCTTCTTCAGAGAGATCCAACGCGAACCAATCATGCAGCGAAAGGAAGATCGAGACCTGATTGGGTTGCGCAAGTTGCACGATGGCATCGGTCTGGCGGCGGGTCTTTTCCGGCTGTTCCCGCAAATCCAGCGACGTGCCGATCTTCTGCGGTGCATTGGTTTTGCAAAACGGCGAGAAATGCAGGATGCGTAGCGTGTTCATGGCGAAGTCGCCCATACGCTCGAAATCACGCCGCCAGACCAGCGGATCTTCGTTGTCGGAATACCACATCATGCCCGTCGTGTTCACCCCGCCGAAAAAAAGCGGCCGGCCGTTGAAATCAAAATAGTTGCCGCGCAGCGACACGCGCGGCCCCTCGCCGGCCCGAGCCGGATTCCAGACAGCGAACCCGCTCCGCATCACGTCAACCGGACGGCCGCCGATCCGCAACTCCGCATACACCTCGTGAAAATCCGGCACCGTCTGCGGCACGCGCCACGTCGCGCGCGCCGCGCCGTCCATCAGCGGCACGTCAGCAACAGTCGAGCCGCTCACGAGAAAACACACCGACGCGGCTTCGCCGTTGGTTTTCGCGCGCGCTGAGAGCATGACTGTCTCACCCGCGCGGTAGCATGCAAAATCACTCTGTACCCGAATCAGAAACGACGGGGCGAGCAGTCTGCGGCAGACATCCACGAACAGCCTGTCGAGCGCAGGGAAATCGCCGTTGAAAAGATCGAGGTTGGTCACGCCGAAGAGGCCCCAGTGCGAACCGGAAAAAGGCCCCCGGTGGTTCAGCACCAGCGCGGCGGCAGGGCCGCGCGACCGCCCCAACCGGTCTTCCGTTTGCAGCAACGGAATCCAACGCGCGTTGACATCAGGAAAAACCGGACTGTTGTTGCCGGTCATGGCGACGGCCGCAGGACCTTCCAGTGCAAGTTCGACACGCCATGCGGCGGGCAGAACGAACGGGTCGTCCGCTGCGCGCACGGCGGCGACATTGCGCAGCAGGTACGACGGATCGAACACGCCAAGCTGTTCGGGATGAAGCCGCATCGTATCGCCGGGATCGCCGTAGCGCGTGTTGAGCCGCTCCGCCACGCGCCGGACGCTGTCGAGCTCTTTGGCCAATGGCCAGAGCGTCTGTGCCGACCACGCTGAGCCGTCGAACGAACGAAGCGTGTCAAACGCATATCCGCCGATCGAGAGGAACGCGCCGCCCTGTTTCAAAAACGCCCTGAAGGCGTCAACCGCCGCCAGAGGAAAGAACGGCGCGTTCGGCAGAATGAGCAGATCCACCGTGTCGCGGCTGAAGGCCTGCTTATGATGCAACTCAGAAGCGGGCAGCATCACGGGCGAATAACCGGCATCGCGCAGCAGGCGCGCGAGGCGCTCAGGATCGGGGTGGCCTGGCAGGCGCACGGCGCCCGGTTCGTGAATCAGCGCGATGCGACGCCCGCGCGGCTCAGCCGAATGCGAGACCGGCGTGTCCACACGATCCGGGACCGCCCCCGCCGGGCGCACGACGAAAGTCAGGCCAGCGATGCGGACCGTTTGATCGCCGAAATTGAAGCCGATCATCATGCGGTCAGAAGAGAGAAAATGGCGTTTCGTATCGCCACGGGGCTGATGGTTAAGCAGACTTAATGGAATGAAGACCGAGCGCCACGAGCCGGTGACCTCCCCGATACGTTTTCCGTCTTCCGGCGTCACCGGGCACATCCACATGTCGCCGTCCTTTTCACGGAACCAGAGGTGCATGGCAGAAGCGGATACCGCACGTTCCACAAAAAGGTTGAAGCGTACGCCGTATGCGTCCGGCGGCACCGCAACGGGTTCCAGCATGCTGTTGCCATATCCTTTGCGATTGACATACGCAAAACGCAGCGCGGCTTGTCCCTGATAGGGTTCAGCAGCGTTGACCGACGGCGCGTCGCCACCGTCCTGGCTTGCCAGCCAGCGCGAGGGCTCGTCGGTCGGCAACATCACATCCGCCTGAACCGCCATAGCCAACATACTCAGCCACAAAAAACGTTTAAGCATTGTTCGACGCCTCCTTTATCGGCATGTATCACATAAAAGCGGGTTAGGGTATCCAGTTATTCCGCCTGTGTCCAGTTTATGCCGTCAGCGCGTTGCCCCGTCACATTCACTGTCATCTGCGTAAAGGTCCCCGGACGCCGATGGGCGCTGCAACGCGGTGTCCCCCAGCCGTTCGCGCAGCTCATCCACCGCGCGGCAGAGGCGCTCACGCTTTTCG
>MWEJ01000443.1 GCA_002071025.1 Verrucomicrobia bacterium ADurb.Bin070
GTGCCGTTGTTCTGCAGCAGGTTGAAGCCGTCGCAGGGGAGCTTGGCGAGCAACAGCGCGGCGACACGCTGAACCGCGAGGGCAAGCCCCGCGCACGCCGCGGCCGGCAGCTCGGTCATGTAGGCGGCATGATGTTTGCTGACGACCAGCACATGTCCGTTTTCGAACGGCGCAATATCCAAGAAGGCGAATGCGTGTTCGTCCTCATAGACGCGATAGGCGGGAATCTCGCCGGCGATGATCTTGCAAAAAATGCACTGGGCGTCCGTCATGGGGCCTCCATCATGGAAGTACGGTCAATTACGGGCGTATTTAAGCACAGATACGGGATGGGATAAAGCGCGGAATTGGCACGGGGCACTCCGGAGATAATGGTCACCTCGTGGGTGACGGGCAGGTTGAAGACCGAACGATGAGCCGCGTTCCGAACAAGATGCGGCGCGGCGGATGGGTGTCGCGGTTCAGGCGTCGCACCATCAGTTCGGCAGCCTGGATGCCGATGCTACGACAGGGCTGTTGCAAGGTGGTGATGGGGACCGGCAGGAATTCGGCATAGCGGACATCGTCAAGTCCGATGATTTTGACGTGCCCGGGGATGGCGACCTTCAGATGCTGGAAGCTCTGCACGAGCTGGATCGCGACCGGATCATGGAAGCAGGCGATGCCGTCCGGTTTTTGCCGCAGCAGGGCGCGGCTGAAGGCGGGGTCGCCGGCGTCGCCGGTATGAACGCAGTCTGGAGTGAAGCCGATACCGGCCTCTTCAAGGGCCAGGCGGAAGCCGTGAATGCGGGCGGATTTGGTCCAGAGGCTTCCGGGACGCGTGACGTAGTGGATGCGTGTGCAACCGACGTCCAGCAGATGCCGCGCCTGTTGGTAGCCCGCGTCGACATTGTCGATGCCGACCAGATCGTAAGGGCCTTGCGCCGGAAAGGAAACAACATCGCGGTCGAGCAGCACCACGGCAATGCCGGCGGCGGACAGCGCGCGCGCGATCAGAAGATTGCGGTTTTCGCTGTGCGCGTCGGCCTGCTCGTCCGGGACGAAGAAAACGCCGGAAACCCGCTGCGCGCGGAAACGCGCGCAAAGGGCATCGATCGGGGACGCGGCGTCCAGCGGCGTGGAGGGGCTGTTCGCGCCCCAAATCAGGCTCAGGTTGCAGGCGTGGCAGGCCTGTGCGATCTGGGCGCAGATAGGTTCGAAAAACTCGGTGTCGCCTAGTCCCGCGATGAGCGTCTAGACGAACGCGCCGTTCGCCCGGTCGGCGGGTCGCAAAAATGAACCGGCGCCCGGCCGGCGCAGGATGAGTCCGGTGCGCTCCAGCTCTTTCATGGCCTTGGCTACCGTCGCGCGGGTGGTGTGAAAACGACGCATGAGCTGGCCGTCGGTCGGGATGCGCCCGTCTGCGGCGTAGGCACCTGAAACAATGTTGCCGTGGACATACTCGAAAATATCCAGATAAAGGGGTTTTTTTAACGGCGTTCGCATGTCAGGATTTTATCGCCTTTACCAAATCGCTGTCAAATGCCCGGTGGAGGAAGTTGTCTATACAGGTTTTTGGGGTGTCTGTGGAATCCATGTTGTGTCTGCCGAGGTTTTGGTTTACAACTAAATCATGGTGATCGTTGGACAGGCGCACGGTGGGTAGCCCGTGAATAAAGGGGGGGGAAATGTTCGCACGGAAAAGAGGCGTGGTTTGCGCAGGGGTGTTGGCGTTTGCGTGTTGCTTGCGGGCGGCACCGAAGCCTGTCATCATCAGCACGGACATCGGTGATGATATCGACGACACATGGGCGGTTTCTTTGGCGTTGAAGTGCCCTGAACTGGACATCAAGCTGATCGTCGGCGACTACGGCAACGCCACAGAGCGGGCGCGCCTGATCGCCAAGATCCTTGAGAACGCGAAACGGACCGACATCCCGGTAGGCGTCGGGGTGAGCAAGGGCGCGAAAGACGGGAACCAAAACCAATCCAAGTGGATCGAAGGTTACACGCTCAAAGACTATCCCGGCAAGGTTTATCCCGACGGCGTTCAGGCGCTGATTGACATCGTGATGGCTTCGCCCGAACCGGTGACGCTGATCTGCGTCGGGCCGCTCCCCAACATCGCCGAGGCGTTGCGGCGCGAGCCGCGCATCGCGGCGAAAGCCAAGTTCGTCGGCATGCACGGCAGCGTGCGGCTCGGGTACGGCCGCAATCCCCAGCCGAGCGCCGAATGGAATGTGAAGGCCGATCCGGCCTCGTGCCGCGCCGCATTGTCCGCGCCTTGGGACATCACGATCACGCCGCTCGACACCTGCGGCCAGATCCAGCTCAAAGGTGAGCATTACGCGCGTCTCCTCGCGTCTTCCGATCCCGTCGTCAGGACGCTGCTGGCGAACTACCGGGCTTGGACGGCGGCCCGTGCCGGCAAGGGCCAGAAAGGGCCTGATCCGGATGCGTGCAGCACGACGCTTTTCGACTGCGCGGCCGTCTACCTCGCCGTCACTCAGGAGCTGTGCGTGATGGAAACGCTGGGTATCCGGGTAGACGATGACGGTTTCACGCGCGAGGATCCGGCTGCACGCCGGATGCGCGTGGCCATTGCTTGGAAGGATCTGCCCGGTTTCGAGAAGTGGCTGGTTGAACGGCTGGCTAATTAGCGGGCAGAGCGGCTCGGCACTGCTTCGCCATCCAGCCCGCGGACGTGGCGGGCGCGGAGGGCAAGCCGGCGGTGAGCCGTGCAGACGCCTTGGGGACGATTTGAAAGTGAAGGAGTGTGCCATGCTCACATCCCGTCGCGGGCTCATGAAAACGGGCGCGGCCGTCGCCGGCGCTGTGGCGGCGGGGCTGTCCGCACGCGCGGGGTCTCCGTCGGCCGCTGCCGCAGGTGTTCCGCTCCTTCACGTGACGGATCTCTTTCATCCGCACGGTGATCCGGACGACCACTTTGATCTGGCCGTCGCGTATGCGCTGGCTCAGAGGGGTTCGTTCGACCTGCGCGG
>MWEJ01000444.1 GCA_002071025.1 Verrucomicrobia bacterium ADurb.Bin070
GCTGGAAATGCGCCGTCAGGGCAAGCGCGGCATTCTCGTCCCGGCCGACAATGCCGAAGAGGCCGCGGTCGCCGAAGGGATCGACGTGTATCCGGTGCGCCATCTGCGCGAAGCGGTCGACTTCCTCGCCGGGACGCTCAAGCTGGAGCCCTGCCGCGTCGATCTCGCCGATCTGATGGAACGCGAGCGGCGGCATGTCGATGATTTTGCGGATGTGAAGGGGCAGGAGACCGCCAAGCGCGCGATCGAAGTGGCCGTCAGCGGCGGGCACAATATTCTCATGATCGGGTCGCCCGGCGCCGGAAAGACGATGCTCGCGCGCCGCATCGCTTCGATCCTGCCGGAGATGACGCTGGAGGAGGCACTTGAGGCGACGCGCATCCACAGTGTGGCCGGAACGCTCAAGAGCCATCAGGCGCTGGTGCTTCACCGGCCCTTCCGCGCGCCGCATCATACCATCTCTGACGCGGGGCTGCTGGGCGGCGGCGCGCATCCGCTGCCGGGCGAGGTCAGCCTCGCGCACCGCGGGGTGCTCTTTCTCGACGAACTGCCGGAGTTCCACCGCAATGTGCTGGAGGTGCTGCGCCAGCCGCTCGAGGACGGCCACGTCACCATTTCGCGCGCCGCCGCCACGCTCGATTTCCCCTCGCAGTTCATTCTGGTCGCGGCGATGAACCCCTGCCCGTGCGGATACGCAGGCGATCCCAAGCGCGAGTGCCGGTGCAATTCGCAGAAGATACAAGCCTACCGCAATAAGATTTCAGGGCCACTGCTTGACCGGATCGACATTCACATCGAGGTGCCGCCGGTGCGCTATCATGACCTCAGCGCGCTGGCGCACGGCGAATCCTCCGAGACCATCCGCGCGCGCGTGGCGTCCTGCCGCGCGGTGCAGCGCGAGCGGTTCGCACGCACGCCGCACGTCGCCTGCAACGCCGCGATGTCGGCGCGCGATGTGCAGACATTCTGCCGGCTCGACAGCGATGCCGCCGATCTGCTGAAGATGGCGATGAGCGAGCTCAACTTCAGCGCGCGGGCCTATGACCGCATCGTCAAAGTGGCGCGCACTATCGCCGACATGGGCGGCGCGGCGTCGATCGGCGCCGTCCACATCTCCGAAGCGATCCAGTACCGCTCGCTCGACCGGCTGATGTGGGTGTGAAGACGCTGTGGCGTCACACGGTCTTGCACTGAAAAAAAGATCTGTGTCTTCTGTGCGCGAAGCACCGAAAACACAGACCTTCATGTCACGCAGCGCCCATGCCTCGGCGGCGGGGGGAGCGGATCACCAGTTGCCGGGAACCAGCTCGAAGTGCGCTTTCGGATGCGCGCACGCCGGGCAGACGTCCAGCGCTTCCTTGCCGATGTGGATGTACCCGCAGTTGCGGCAGCGCCACATGGTGTTGGGGTCTTCGCGCAGGAAGACGATGCCCTTCTGGATGTTGGCCGCCAGCTTGCGGTAGCGCTCGCCGTGGAACTTCTCGGCCACCGCGATCGACTCCATCGTTTTCGCGATCTCCTCGAAGCCCTCTGCGCGCGCCACCTTGGCGAAGTCGGGGTACATGTGCTGCCACTCGTACTCCTCGCCCTCGGCCGCCGCGTTCAGATTGTCCATGGTCTTGCCGATCACGCCGGCCGGCAGGCCGATCTCGATCTGCACCTCGCCGCCTTCCAGAAACTTGAAGAGGCGCTTGGCGTGCTCCTTCTCCTGATTGGCGGTCTCTTCGAAGATGGACTCGATCTGCACGAATCCGTCTTTCTTGGCCTGAGCCGCCCAATACGTGTAGCGGTTACGCGCCGCCGACTCGCCGGTAAACGCGGTCAGAACATTTTTTTCAGTCTTTGTTCCCTTGATGGATGCCATGATTGGGTTCCTCCTTGATGTCCGTGAACATATCATAAAACGCCCGGCCGGACAAGGTCGGCTGCCGTGAGCGTTATTTCAGATCGCGTAACACCTGGCGGCAGCAGAGCACTTTCTCCAGCAGGTCCTGCGGGATGTAGAAGTAGTGGTTCGATGACTCGTATCCGATCCGCGAGTCGGCTTTGGCGAACGGCAGGAGCTGTTTGGCGGTCGCCAGTTCGGCGCGCGCGGCGGCCCGCAGTTCGCTCCGGCACAGTGCGCGTTCGGGATCGGTCGCCGCCGCCTGCAGGCGGTCACGCGCGGCGACGAAGCGCGCCTGATTGGCGCAGGCGGCGAAATGCAGCTCCGCGGCGCGGAACAGACCCAGCTCGCGCCCGGCTTCAGCGCGGGCCGATTCCTGAACGGCAGGCAGCAGGCTGCCCCAGAGGCCGCACCCGCGCGCAAAACCAGCGCGCACCTTTTCCATCTGTGTGATCCAGACTTCGGCCGGATAGACCGACCGCCAGCGCGCGAGGTCGTCATACGGGATGCCCACCATGGTGGCCCGATAGCCGGTCGGGTGCAGATAGAGCGGGTTGGCCGGCCCCATGTGCTGCGGCCCGTTGTAGAGTGTGCCGATGTGATAGGGGTATTCACGGAAGCCGTCAGAAAATGCGGTCCAGGCCTCTCGCACGCGCGGCGCCGCGGCCGCGCCATACCGTCGTGCGGCCACGCGGTCCAGTACCGGCCCCGTCTCGTTCGCCCCCTTGGTGAAAGCCTGGAAGACCTCAAGATTAGGCGAGGGAGAACAACCGAGGCTCCAGCTCAGCATGACGCCGTCCACGCCGGCCGAGGCCAGATTGCGCGCGTGCTCAGCCACCAGGTCGAGCGTCGGCAGGTAGGGGATGGCGCAGAACTCCCAGGTCGCGCCGACCTGCACCTTCGCCGAGGTCTTCAGGCCCGCCGCGCGCGCCAGCGACCAATGTTTCGCGGCGCGCGGACCAGGGCCGACGGCGGAGATCGAATACTCGCCGACTGCGGAAGCGACGCCGCCGCGGGTGATCGGCAGCGACCATTCGCTGACCGACTGCACCCAGCAGTTCTTGGGCAGGCGCGCGATGAT
>MWEJ01000445.1 GCA_002071025.1 Verrucomicrobia bacterium ADurb.Bin070
AACCGTCCGACGGCGGCAACCTCATCCTGACGGACGAGGAGAAGGCCGCGCTCATCGCTGCGGAGCCGGGCGCGGAGAAGTACCTGAAGAGGTTCGCCGGTTCAGATGAATTCATCAACGGGAGCACGCGTTGGTGTCTCTGGCTTCAAGAGGTAGAGCCAAATGACTTGCGAGACCTTCCGTTGGTCATGGAACGCGTGGATAAGGTGCGTGAGTTCCGGAAGAAGAGTACGGCAGCCCCGACCCGTAACGCCGCGCAGACGCCGGCGCTCTTCTTCTACCGTTCGCAGCCGACTACAGCGTACATCCTGATTCCCGAGGTGTCTTCTGAAAGAAGGAAGTACATCCCGATGGGCATCGCCCTGCCGTCTTTGATTGTCAGTAACAAGTGCTTCATCATCCCAACTGCTGATCGGTACCTGTTCGGCGTGTTGCTCTCGACGATGCACATGGCCTGGATGCGGCAAGTCGGCGGGCGCTTAAAGTCCGATTACAGCTATTCCGGCTCGATGGTCTACAACACCTTCCCTTGGCCCGAGAAGCCGACCGCGAAACAGAAGGCGGCCGTAACGGCGAAAGCGCAGGCCGTCCTCGATGCGCGGGCCAAGCATCCGCTTTCGAATCTGGCCGACCTCTACGACCCGCTGGCCATGCCGGAGGATCTCGTGAAGGCGCATGCCGACCTCGATCGCGCGGTAGATGCGTGTTACCGGCGCAGGCCTTCACGGCGGATGCCCAGCGCGTGGAGTTCCTGTTCGCGCTCTACGAGCGCTACACCGCGCCGCTGCTGCCGGTGGAGAAGAAGGGGCGGCGGCGGGGGTAAGGGTGGGTTGTCGCGCTCCGGCGCGTGTGGTTACAAGGCGTTGATCTGAGGGACACGGCGCATGTTGGAATGCACGAAAACTGATTATCAGGGAATCAGAGTGAAAGAAAAGAGCACCAGAGGGGGGCGGGCCGGGGTGCTGTTGGCCGCACTGGTGTGGGGGGCGGGCTGTGCGTCGTTGCCGCCGGCAGAAAAGGATGGCGGGGCTTCGGAGGTCGCCCGTTATCAGGCGCAGGCCGCCAAGGTGCGCGGGCTGCCGTTGCGGCGTGAGATTTCGATCGAGAAGGAGACGCGCGAGCAGATGCGCGCGTCGTTCGAGAAGGAACTTGCGAAGAGCGACAACCGCGCGTTTTTGTCGCAGACCGAGCTGTTGCTGCGCCAGTTTCGTCTGCTGCCGCGCGAGACGTCGCTGTCGGCGCTTTTTCTTGAGCTGATGACTGACCAGGTGGCTGCGTATTACGATCCGGCGAGCAAGCGGCTGGTGGCGGTCAGCGAGCCGTCGCCGCAGGACTCCGATGCCCCGCGCGTGAGCCGTGAGGTGCCGGGCATGGAGCGTTTTTTGTACGTGCATGAATTCTGCCATGCGCTCGAAGATGATCACTTTGATTTGGAGCGCTTGATGCGCGAGTCCTCGCGCGATCTAGACAATAACCTGGCGCTCACGGCCTTCTCCGAAGGCACCGCCGTGTTGGCCGGCTTGGACGGTTTGCTCGACGGCTACGGGGTGCCGATGACCTCGGCCTCGCCCTTTGCGGCCTGGGCGTTGGGCTTGCTGGGACGGCTTGATCTGGAGGAGGCGGCCGAACAGCTCGAAGGAACGCCGCCCTTCTTGACGGCTGCGCTGCTGCGCCCGTATCTGGACGGCACCGTCTTCTGCAACCGGTTGCGGCGCGACGCGGGCTGGGGCGCGATTGATCGCGCCTACACCCGGCGCGTGCCGGCCACCACCGCCGAGATTCTCTATCCGGAGCGCCGTTATCTGCCGGGCTTCCGCGCTGCGGTGTTCGAGCCCGATCCCGGCCTGCTGCGCGAGGCCGCGCACGGGGTCTCGGTCAACCGTTTGGGTGCGCTCGGCATCGCGCTCTGGCTGAACGGCGACCGCCTCGCCGCGCCTTCGCGCCACAGCTTCCTGAAGGGGTGGATGGGGGACAGCGTCTATTTCCTCAAGGGCGAGCGGCAAGAGGTCCAGACGGTCTGGCTGAGCCTGTGGGAGCGCCCGGCCATGGCGCGCGCCTTCTGTCGCGCGGCCCGGCGGCGGTTGAAGGAGGATTTCGAAGGCACGCCGTGTGCGGTGCAGCGCGACGGCGCGCGCGTGATGATCGTCTGGGGATGCGCCGACGAGGCGGCCTGCGAGCGACTGATGGCCTGCGCACGGCGGTCGCGTGTCGACGTGCAGAACCCGGGTTGGCTGGCCTCGGCCATGCGCGATCTGCCGCTGCCGCTGCGCCTGCCGCGCTATCCCGCCTTCTCGTCGGGCGTGGAGCTGCTGGGAGGCTGGGGGGCCGAGGCGCACGTCGGCGAGGATTTTTTTCGCGGCACGCTGGCATGCGGCTTGCTGCGGACAGAGTGGAATCCCGACCGTCACGTGGTGGGCGCCGCGTGGGGCCTCGTGTCGCACGCATCCGACGTGCGCGCCGATTACACCTCTTGGAAGCTGCCGCTGCTGGCCTCGTGGCACCGCCGCGGCTCAGGCGAGGCGCGGCGTTACCGTTGGCGCGTGCTCTGGGGTGTGCTGGCGGATGGCGATGAGCGGCGCATCCGGCTGCTGTTTGTGCCGGTTTGGCGCGACCGTTGAGCGACAGCCTTGTCGGAACGTCACGCACAAAAGCGTTCGGCGAGCGACAAAATTGTGGCGTTTCGATTTTTTTGTGAGCGCACTGGGCGTCAGCGTGATTTTTCGCTACACTCTTGCACGTAGAAAACACAGAGAGGGCTTATGCAATACGACAAGAACCATGCGTTGCTTGAGAGTGCCATTCCGGGCTTGCCCGCGCCGAAGCGCGGCAAGGTGCGCGATCTGTATGATCTGGGCGACTGCCTGCTGCTGGTGGCGACCGACCGCATCAGTGCGTTTGACGTGGTGATGCCGAACGGCATCCCGGACAAGGGGCGGATCCTGAACAGCTTGAGCGTGTTCTGGTTT
>MWEJ01000446.1 GCA_002071025.1 Verrucomicrobia bacterium ADurb.Bin070
GAGGATGAGGATTTTGTGCGGGGCACCCGCAGACAGGGTTGAATGCCATGGCTAGACGCTCTTCAACAGAACAGTGCGAGATGGACATGACGCCAATGATCGACGTCGTGTTCCAGTTGATCATTTTCTTCGTCGTGACGCTGAAAATGACCACGGATGTCAACCCCGACATCGTCCTCGAGGACGGCAAGAACGGCGTGACGCTGACGCAGGACAACATGCCGCCCAGCACCCTCGAAATCGAATTGGACCGCCGCGGCCGGATTTCGATCCACAACGCCACCATGTCACCGTCGATGCTCACCACGATCATCAAAAACCGCATCAACCGGCACGGCAACGAATTCCCTGTGCTGATCCGCGCCGACCGCCGCACGCAGCACGAGAAGGTGCGCAAGGTCATGGACATCTGTACGGGCGCAGGCATCTGGAAGCTGTCGTTCCTCGCGGTCCAGGAACACAAAGGTGAGAAGAAGCAGTAGGAGGCGACCCCATGGCTTACCAACGCAAGCAGAATAAGGGCGATAGCCCGAAACTCGACATGACGCCGATGATCGATGTCGTGTTTCAGCTCCTGATCTTCTTTGTCGTGACGCTGAAGCAGGAGGACATCCTCGCCAAGTTGTCGGCCGCCCGTCCGGCCCCCAACACGGACGAGGAGGTGAAAAACAAAGACCCTGAGCTGATCAATGTCATCGTGGCGCCGCAAGGCTTCATCCTGAACGGCCGGCCGATGCGCCTGCCGGAGCTGGACCGCGGCATTGAGCGTTTCTCGGGCTACAGCAAGAGCGCGATGGTCATCATCAAGTGCACGGCAGACTCGCCCCACGCGTTTCTGGTCCAGGTGCTGGACGTCTGCAACAAGCACGGCATGACAAACCTGTCGATCTTCAGCATGTGAGGAGGAGAATCCCGGCATGAGCAACGCTATTGACTTCGACGAGGTGGATTCCCATCTCAAAGACATCGAACGGATGTACAGCAACGAGACCCTGCCGCGGCGCCTCAAGGTGCTTTTTTCAGGGCTTAAGGCACCGCGCCAATCGCGCGAATACAAGGCCGCGATGATCGAGATGCAGCGCCTCTCCGCGCCGGTCGCCGCGCTCCTGCTGCCCGCGTTTGCCGTCGGCCTGCTGGTCGTGATGTCCAGCGGCGCCGCGGTCGAGGACCGCATCATCGAGACCCAGGTGCTCGAGGCCGAGGAGATCAAGGACCTGGACAAGATTCAGGAGTTCGAAAAGCCGGAAGAGCAGGTCGAGAACATGGACATCGATATCCCGATCAACAGCCCGGATGTCCAGGTCCAGACCGATGCGCCCGACCAGCCGATGAGCCCCCAGCCGCAGGCGTTCGACGCGGTGATGACCGTCAAGAGCCCGGTCATCCTCAAAAACATCTATGGCAGCACCCGCAACACCGGCACGCGCGGCGCCCAGCTCGCCAAGTTCGGCGGCGATCCCCGCACGGAAGAGGCGGTCATGCGCGCCCTGCGCTGGCTCAAGAAGAACCAGCAGGCCGACGGCTCCTGGCAGCGTCAGAAGATCGCCATGACCGGCCTCGGCATCCTGACCTTCCTGGCCCACGGCGAAAAACCCGGCGAGTCTGCGGAATTCGGCGAGACCGTGCAGAAGGCCTTGGAATTCCTGCTTAAGAGCCAGCGCGCGGACGGCAAATTCAACGGCATGGACGGTAATGAATACGCCCATCCCATCGCCACCTACGCCCTCTGCGAAGCCTACGGCATGACGCTCAACCCGAACGTCAAGGCCGCCGCCGAAAAGGCGCTCGTGCCGATCATTCAGGGCCAGCACCGCACCGGCGGCTGGACCTATAAGATGGCGCCCGGCGTGGAGAGCGGTGACGGCCACGGGGCCAAAGGCAAATACCGCGACGACACCTCGTACATGGGCTGGTGCGCGCAGGCGCTGAAAGCCGCGAAGCTCGCCAAGCTTCACGCCGAGGGCCTTGAAAAGGCTATGAAGCTCGCCGTCAAAGGCTTCAAAGCCAACGCCCATCCCTCCGGCGGTTTCGGCTACACCAGCCCCGGCACCGGCGGCCTCACCAGCGTCGGCTGCCTCTGCATGCAGCTCCTTGGCGCCTCGAACGAGGGCGAGGTCAAGCGGGCGCTCGATGTCATGGATACCTGGACCCCCACCTTCTCGAGCTACGGCCTGATCAACGCCGAAATCAAAAATGTCAAGAAGGAGGAGATCAAAGAGGGCTCCTCCGCACTCGCCGTCGCCAAGGGCAAGCTGGCCGCCAAAATCCCCGAAGAGGAACGCAAGTTCTTCACCTCCTCGGCCCAGTACTACTTCTACTACGCCACGCAGTGCAAGTTCCACGAGGGCGGCAAGCACTGGGACAACTGGAACAAGGCGATGAAGCCGCGCTACGTCAAGGCCCAGCTCATCCAAGAGAAGGCCATCAAGGACGACAAGGGCGTCGACCGCGACATCGGCTGGTGGGAGAATGCCGACACCCACACCGACCGCCCGGTTATGGACACCTGTCTGGCCGCCCTCCAGCTCATGGTCTACTACCGCTACCTCCCGACCACCAGCAAGGAGGCCGTGCAGGTTGAAGAGGAGATCGTGGCAACCTCGACGGATTCCGACGATATCACGGTCGATGCCGGTAATCTCTGAATGCCCTTCTCCCTCTTTCTCGCCCTGAAATACCTGCGGCCGAAACGCTCGTTCACCTCGGTCGTGACGCTGATTTCTGTCATCGGCGTGGTGTTGGGCGTGGCTATCATCATCATCGTGCGCGCGGTGATGACCGGCTTCGGCGACATGTGGCAGGAGAAGATCCTCGATTTCAAGCCCCACATCACGATCACGCCCAACGGCGGCGTGATCGAGCAAGAGGAGGAGGTCTGCCGGCGCCTGGAGCAGGTCCCCGGCGTGACCGCCGCCTCGCCCGGACTTGAGACGCGCGTGCTGGTCGAGAACCGCCGCCGCGTCGT
>MWEJ01000447.1 GCA_002071025.1 Verrucomicrobia bacterium ADurb.Bin070
GACCAGCGTGTGCGGCAGCGCTTTCTCCTCCTCGAAAAACCGGCGCAGCGCGCCGGGCTTGCGCGGCGGGAACCCCTTGAAGGTGTAGCTCGACGTGGAGAGCCCGGACGAGAGCAGCGCGAGATCCACGGCCGAAGCGCCGGGCAGCACGTCGAACGGCACCTTTTCCTGCGCGGCGCGGCGGATGAGGCGGTAGCCGGGGTCGCTGATGCCGGGGTAGCCGCCGTCGGAGCAGAGCGCGACGCTGCGGCCGGCTGCGACGGCCCGCAGGATGCGCTCGGCGACACGCTCCTCGTTGCCCTGCCGGTATGAGATCATCTCGGGTCGCGGGATGTTGAAGGCGCTGAGCAGCGCCCACGTGCGCCGCGTGTCCTCGCAGGCGATGAGATCGGCGCCCTTCAGCGCCTCCAGCGCGCGCGGGCTCAAGTCCGCGAGGTTGCCGATGGGAGTCGCCACAACGTGGAGCATGACTGGAGTTCCTGAACGACGGCCCGTTTGAGCAGGTCGAGCCCGTAGCCGGTTCGGGCCGAAACCGGCAGGGCCTGCGGATAGTGTCCGGCGATGAGCGGCAGCGTCGCGGCGGCGGCGTCCTTTGCGGAAACGGTGGCCTGCGTGTCGCACTTGTTGAGCACCAGCAGGTGCGGCACATGCTCCGCGCCGATCTCGCGCAGCGTGCGGAAGCAGACGTCGATATGGTCGGCCACGCGCGGGTAGGCGGCGTCGACCACGACCAGCAGCAGGTCGGCCTGAACCGCGACATCGAGGGTGGAGCGGAAGGAGGCGACCAGCCCGTGCGGCAGGTTGCGGATGAAGCCGACGGTGTCGGTCAGCAGCACCTCGCGGCCCGGGGCGAGCCAGACCTTGCGCGTCTTGGTGTCGAGGGTGGCGAAGAGGCGGTCGTCGACGTAGGCGCCCGCGCCGGCAAGCGCGTTGAGCAGCGTCGACTTGCCGGCGTTGGTGTAGCCCACCAGGCAGACGACCGGCCACTCGCGCTTGGCGCGGTCGCGCGCGGTCTGCCGGCTCTGGATCGCCGCCAAGCGCTTCTTCAGCTCCGCGATGCGCCGCCGCAGCGGCGCGTTGCGCAGGTTGAGGTGACTCTCGCCGGGGCCGCGCACGTTGGCGCCGCCGCCGGTAAAGCGCTGCTGCGATTCGGTGACCGGGATGCGCGAGAGCAGGAACTGGGTTTTGGCCAACTCGACCTGGAGCTGGGCCTCGGAGGAGCGGGCGCGGCGAGCGAAGATCTGCAGAATCACCTCGGTGCGGTCCAGCACGCGCACGCCCAGAGCCTTGGTGAGGTTGTAGGCCTGAAAAGCATTCAGGTCGTTGTCGACAATCACGGTGTTGGCGCCGGTTTCGGCGACGAGCGTCTGGAGGTCCTCGACCTTGCCGGAACCGATCAGGGTGCCACCGTCGGGTTTGTCGCGGTGCTGGGTCAACTGGCCGTCGACCTCCAGTCCGGCGGTATCGGCAAGCCGTCCCAGTTCGAGCAGCGAGTCGGCCGCCTCCAGCGCGTCCATGCGGGCGTGCACAACCTGGACCAGGACGGCGCGCTCGACATGGGCTGTGTCATGCAGCTTCATTCGTGCCGGGGAGCCCAGTGGGCGAGCACGGCGTCGGCAATGGCGCGGGACAGCTCTTTCGCGATGCGCGGGCCGGCGTCCTGCATGCCGGTCAGCATATCGCCGTGAGTGAGGAAAGTGGTGTTGGCCTTGACCGGCAAACCGTCGATCAAAAGCTTGCCGCTGCCGCGCTCGACCAGCGTGATTTCGGCTACCAGCGCGTAGCGGTACTCCGAGGTGCGCGAGCCGAAGTTGCGGTCATAGTTGAGCGACTGCAGGTCCGACTTGACCAGCTTGCCGAGCAGTTTGACCGAGGCGTCTTCCAGCGGGGCGATCTTGAAAGTCCCTTCGCGCTGGAACTCGCGCAGCACATACTGGGTGACGGTGGCGTCGATCTCGGGGAAGCCCGACGCATTTTCGAAAACCGGCACCGCGATCGTGCGCAGCTCTTCGGGCACAGCGGAGCCGACCCGATACGAGGCGCAGCCTGCGGCCAGAAAAAGGGAAAGTGAACAGAGAGCCAGACGACCGGCAACCCACGTTTTCTGCGTTTTAAACATAATGACCTCCAACGGTTAACGTAACGGGGCCGCACCCTGTTCGAGCTGCGTGAGGCGTTCGCGAACCTGCGCGGCGTGACGAGAGTCAGAGAACTCAGAGAGAAAGCGGCGGTAGGCGGCCTTGGCGGCCTCGGCATTGCGTTGCTTGGTGTCGTAAAAGACCGCCTGCTGGTAGTTCTGCTCGACCAGCAGCGCGGTCAGCTCATTCAGCCACGCCGTCATCTGCGTCTTCTGGGGATGGGTCGGCATGCGGGCAAGCACAGCCTTGATAAAGGCGATCGCCTCGCGGCAGCGCGGCTCGTTGTAGCTGTGCTTGACAGCGAGCTCATGCCGGCACTGCGCGGCAAGATAGGCGGCGGTGACCGCCTGGGGCGCCTGCGGGAAGCGGTTGAGGAGCCCCTCGTAGACGGCGATCGCCTCTTGCAACTCCTTTTCGGAAACCCGGATGCTGCCGATGACCAGCATGATCTCAGGCGCCTGCGCACCGCGCGGGGCGTTACGCACGATCTGCTCGAAGCGCTCGCGGATCGCGTCCGTTCCGCTCAAAGACCAGCCGAACATGCTGGTGTTATTGTGCAGCAGATAGTTGGCGATACGGAACTGGCGGTCGAGCACCTCCTGGTACGGACAGTGCCCGGCGTAGTGAGTGATCAGGTACTGATACTCGTCGAACGCCTTCTCGAATTTTTGCTGCCGTTCCTGGAGTTGTGCCAGCGCGTATTGAGCCTGCGCCGCCTCGGGCGCGGTCGGCCATTCGCGGATCAGCGCCTCATAGGCCTTGCGCGCGGCGCGGTCGCGCCCCAGCGCCTCATTCTTCTCCGCGATCTGGAGCTGGGCAGCCGGC
>MWEJ01000448.1 GCA_002071025.1 Verrucomicrobia bacterium ADurb.Bin070
CTCTCTCCCACGTGCCGCAGAAACGGAGGCTGATCGCCTTCAAAATCATCCTGCAGCATGCAGACCGAATCTTGCTCCGATCTATTCGTCTTGCCCGCCCGCTCTGAGCGTGCAGAGGTGCAGCCCGATGCGAGCGCGACACAGGCGGCGAAGAGGATATAATCAGTTTTCATCTTAGGTCCGATTGTACGCATACGTGGCGCAGCACGCAACCCGACATTTTGATCACGAAGGTCGCATCCCTCTTCCTTCCACCTTTTCCCCTTCCTTCTTCCGCCTCGCGCCGATGCGGTCTTCCCGACGGCAGGGCGGTCTCGCCGAGGCCGCCGCATCGAGACGGGATTCAATCGCCTCTCCGTTGAAAGGCTCATTTGGCAACGAACGCCGAACCGGGTGTTGGGGCAGACTTCGGAATTGGGGGTTGTCGAGAGACGGACGGACACTCATCTCTGAGGCGGTCTGGACGAGGCCGCTCTACCGGCGTGATCATCCCTGAAGCGCCTTCGTCCATGCGCAAAACAGAGGTTTATTTTGCGCAAAACAAGCTGGTCTGTCTCGCGTCGGGGCGCTACAGTAAACCCGGAATAGGGAGAGGGGCAAAAACAATGAAAAAAAGAAGCAGCGTAATCGGCGGGATGTTGGGCATGGTGGCATTGGCGGTCTGTGCGGAGGAAGCGTCGTCGCCGCTGTTCCCGTTTCTGATTTCGTATGACGCGCCGGACAACGCGGTCAGCATGGCGCATCTGCTCGACGCGCCGGCCGGCAAGCACGGGTTCGTGCGGGTGCAGGACGGACGGTTCGTTACGGACAAGGGGCGCATCCGGTTCCATGCGACCAACCTGACCGGGCCTGCGAACTTCCCGACGCACGCGCAGGCTGATGAAACGGCCGACCGGCTCGCGCGCTTCGGCATCAACTGCGTGCGGCTGCACTACTTCGACGCCGAGTACGGCAACTTCATGACCGCCGCGGAGACCGGCATCTTCGGCAAAGGCGGCGGGCTGCCCGGCGCGTTCGGCGCGGATCCGGCCAAGCCCTTCCGGTTGGACCCTGAAGCGGTGGATCGCCAGGATTACCTGATCGCGGCGTTGAAAAAGCGCGGCATCTACGTCAACATGAACCTGCATGTCGCGCGCTTCCCCAAAGGGCTGAGCTTTTTCGATCCGCTGATGATCGCCTCCGAAAAGGCGTATGCCAAGGCGCTGCTGACCCGCGTCAATCCCTACACCAAGCTGGCGTATACCGACGACCCGTGCGTGGCGATGATCGAGATCAATAACGAGAACGCCTTCTTCAACAATTACAACAGCGGCGCGATCGACCGCGTGTCGGGCCGCGTCGCCGAGGCGCTGCACGGCCAGTGGAACGCATGGCTCAAAAAGAAATACGGCTCGACCGAGGCGATGACAGCCGCCTGGAAATGGGTGTCGGTGCCGCTGAGCGACGAGCAGGTCGCCGAGGGCGCTTTTGACGGGCCGGTGGCAATTGACGGCCGGCGCTGGATTCTCGCAAAAGGGTCGGCCGCAGTGACGGCTGCAGCCGAGGGCGGTGCGCTGAACGTGGCGGTCTCGCGCGGCGGCGATGAGTTCTTCCCGAAACTCTTCCGCCGGATTTCGGTGCAGAAAGACAAGCCTTACACGGTCTCCTTCAAGGTACGCCGCACCCAGGGCGAGGGCAATGCCACCCTGGGCTTCGCGGTCGCGGATGCCAAAGAGGGGTGGCGCTCGCTG
This sequence comes from Verrucomicrobia bacterium ADurb.Bin070, assembly GCA_002071025.1. Lineage (GTDB taxonomy): Bacteria > Verrucomicrobiota > Kiritimatiellia > RFP12 > UBA1067 > DUPH01. Next base: position 1,731 of record MWEJ01000448.1, read on the forward strand.
GGCGCACACGAGAAGCTCACGGTCGGCAAGGCGTGGCACCGGCACAGCTTCGCGTTCATTGCGGCGGATACCAGCGACAAAGCCGAGATCCAGTTCACGCGCTTTCCGGAGGGCACCTTTGAGATTGACGACCTCTCGTTGCAGAACGGCGCGGTCACGGCATTTGATGAAAAGTCGCGTATCGAGACCGCCAGCGTGCCGGTCGTGAAAAGCCGCGATTTCGCGCCCCCGCAGGCCCGGGCCGATTTCACGCGCTTCATCTGGGAGACGGAGCACGCCTACTGGACCGGCATCGCTGACTACGTGAAAAAAGATTTGAAGGCGAAGGCGCCGATCTCCGGCACGCAGCTCGGCTACAGCCCGCCGCAGCTTCAGGCGGAGCTGGATTATGTGGACAGCCATTCGTACTGGTGCCATCCGAGCGTGAACGCCAAATGGGCGATCCGCAACGAGACCATGGTGAATTCGCTCTCCTGCATCATCGGCCTCGCGGCGCAGCGCGTGCAGGGCAAGCCCTACACCGTCAGCGAGTACAACCACCCGTTCCCGAACCAGTACGGCGCCGAGGGCCAGCCGATGCTGCGCGCGTACGGCGCGCTTCAGGGGTGGGACGGCGTCTTTGAATACACCTACAACCACAGTCCGGATTTCAACCCGCGGCGCAACACCTACTTCTTCAGCATGATCGCCCGCACGGACGTGCTCGCGCACTTCCCGGCCTGCGCGGCGATGTATCTGCGCGGCGACGTGCGCGAGGCGCAGGGCAGCGTGGTCGGATCGATCGGCGACGCGGCGTTCTTTGACCGACTGGTAAAGTCGCGGGCCATCACCGCAAGTATCGGCTCATGCGGCATTGACAACCGCTACGCGCTGGTTCACAAGGTGGCGATGGCCTTTCCGGCGGAACCTGCGGACGAAGCCGTCAGCGCCCCCAAGCCTGCCGCGCCCGCATGGGGCGCGGTCATCGTAAGCGACACCGGCGAGCTGACGTGGAATCGCGAGCGCCCCGGAAAAGCGTTCTGGACCGTCGACACGCCCAATACGAAGCTGTTCTGCGGCTTCCCCGAAGGTCGCGAGATCGCGCTGGACGGTGTCCGGCTGGCAGTCGGCCCGACGCGTCTGGGCTGGGCCACCGTGTCGTTGACCTCGCGGCACGCGACCGGTTTCGGCGCGGGCGGCGCGCCGGCCACGATCCTGCTGACCGCCACCGGCGTGTCGGAGAACGA
>MWEJ01000449.1 GCA_002071025.1 Verrucomicrobia bacterium ADurb.Bin070
CTGGACCCGTCATGAGATCGACCTGATCCCGCTGGCGCGCGCCGCCGGCGTGCCGACAGACGGACAGCTCCATGTGCGTTTCCAACAGATGGACAATTACCCGTGGACCGGCGGGGACGGGCACGAATTCTCCGGCATCTTGTTCCACGCGAAACCGGATTTCGGCTGGTATGCGCTGGACACGGCCCAGCCGAAATATCTGTTCCGCGGCAAAGTCACTAAAACATTCTCGCTCTCCGGTACGCTTGCGCTCGCGGGCGGAACCAACGCCGTGACGGATCTGGCAATCAATATGCGTTACCGACTGAATGATCCGGTCGGAACGGTACAAACCACCTACGACGCATTGTCCCTTGATCTTCCGGCGCTGGGCCATCGCCAAATGCCCGTCGGCACCACCGTCACGGTCCCTGCCGCCACCACCCTCACGCAAAGCGTTTATCAGCTCCATGTCGATCTGGACTACGGAAACAACTTCAGCGAGGGCAACGAGAGCAACAACACCGACCGCACCGAATTCCTCGTCAACCACTATGCCGGCACCCTGCGCTTCGGCACGGTGTCCACCTTTGTCACGCTGAGCGACTGGGATTTCCAGACCGGTTACGGTGCCCCGGTCTTTTCGCCCGAACGCCATGTGATCACCGGCAGCGGGACGGTCGCCGGGCAGGCTTTTGCCTTCACGAACCTCAAGGTTCGCAAGGATCCTATAACCGGCATCTACAGCGTTGATCCTGCCGAAACCCAGACCATCACGCTGTACGGTCTCACTAATACCCTCAGCAGCGTTTCGGAGGTCCGTTTCCGGTACAACAGCCCGATCACTCTCAGCAAAGACGGCGCGCAGGGTATTGTCTCCGCCCTCATGCCGGCCGGATGCGCCTTCGCCGCGCGTCCGGACATGCCGTGGGGCATGCCTTTCACCGACGCCATCCCGGTCTGGTTCAACAGCCTGCTGAAACCCACCGGCATTTTGACGACCGCCCCGCCCTATGGCTTTTTCTTTGAAGAGTCCAAGCCGCTCTTTTTTGATGTCACCAGCCTGCAATGGGACACCGCCGCCGGCAGTCTGTCTCTCACGGTCTCCGACCTGCTTTACGCGCACGCGCCGGCCCTGGATGAACTTGAGGCGCTGAAATCCGCCGGACTGATCAGCAGCCAAGACGCGCTGCGCCGCAGCAACGACGGTTATTATCGTACCGCGGCCCCGCTGAGCGGCACGGTCCAGATCACGCCAGACAGCGCCGGAGCCGCACAACTCGACTTTGCGGTTTCTCTGAAAGCCGGCGCGTTTGTCGCACACATGCCCTACGATGTCACCATCGACTGGCAAGCCACCGGCAGCCTTGCCATCTCAAATGACCTCCCCGTCGTCGATCCGGCCATGAGCGTGTTAAATACCGGCCAGGACATTCGCGTCACCTACAACAGCGGTTGCCCCGGAGGGTGCGTCGGCGGTGACATGATCCTCACGCAGGAGTGCTACAATGCGTATGCGGCCTTTTTCTTCACGCAGGACGGCGGCCTCTTCGTGCCCTGCGAGTTCCGAGCCGTAGAGGCGGAGATCTACTGGGGATATATCGCATCGATCGGCCGGCATGCCCAGCGCGCATACGGTTTCCGTGAAGGCGTGTTCCACATGCCCGGACACGTCCTGAAACACGCGGATTGTCCGCCCGTGCTCTCCGCCGACGACACCCCCGGCGCCCTCCTCTTGACCGGCGTGGAACGGAATGGCAACGATCTGATTCGGCCGTACGGGCCGGGCTATGCCAATGGGGTCGGCGCCTACGCAGGACTGACTGTCGCCTACGAAGGCCCCGGCTGCGAAGGAACCCTGTTGCTGGGCGGCTCAGAAAAGCTCGGACCCTTCCGGCTTGACGAAGCCTGCAAATTCTACGTGCGCCATTCGGGTGTCACCGGTATCCAGCTCGCGGATGAGACGCTGGGGAGCAGTTCCGTCATGCTCTACGGCTATCCGTTCCGGCTCAATTACCTGGCTTTCGCCTACCTCTCCAATATGAACACCGACTCGCGTTCCGACGGCGATCTCTTTGTAACGGCGCCGGCGGATTTCAATCTGGCGTTTGACCGGCTCAACCTGAATTGCTTCGGCGACGTCGAATCGCTTTCGCTGCCCTCGCCTGCGCCTGAGTTGACGCTCGCCTACTGGTCTGCCCGCGTCAAGCCCACGACGGCGCTTTTCACCTCGGCTGACCCGTGCGCGGTGGGACAGAAGACGCTGGTCATGGATATTTCCACGGAGGTCGACAACCTGCCCGGGCGACTTTTCGGCCGTATCGGCGTGCTCGCGAACGGCAACCTCGCCTGCAAGAACGACAACATCGGCTGCGATTCGCGCCTGACCCTGCCCGCCAGCGTCACGCTGCCCGGTCCGAACGGATCCAGCTATACCCTGCGTCCCGCCTCACACGGTTACTTCAACGATTTCCGGGCCTGCGACGACCGGGCGCAGACCGGCGACGGTCTTCTGACCTTTGCGGGCGAAATCGACGTGCCCTTCTTTGAGAATTTATTGGTCCAAGGTTTCACCGGCGCCGACACCGGTGGCGCGACCTCGCCGCTCTATCTGGTCGGCGGCTGGCCGACAAAAGGCTGGAAGATCGGCATCGACACGCCCTTCACCGATCCGGAATTCGACACGGCCAACGCGGCTCATCCCACCGGCACCGGCAAGCCTCCGTTCTCGGAATACCTGGCCGGCAGCCATGCCGACTACATCCCCCGCGCCCGGCGTGAATGGATCAGCGGCATCGGTTTCGATATCGGCGTGCGCTGGGATGCGCCGACCCGCTCGTTCCGTTCGCCGGCACCGAACACCCGTGACCTGTTTGTGGTCCAGACCGAATACAACGTGCCCCAACTCACGCCGCAGCGCGCCGAGATCACCTTCGGCTTGCAGTACGGCGAGATGCCCGC
>MWEJ01000450.1 GCA_002071025.1 Verrucomicrobia bacterium ADurb.Bin070
CGCACCGTGGACCTCGATGAACGGCCGCTCTTTCTTCTGACCGACACGCCGTCGCGGACGGGGCCGTCCGCGCCCCCGGCGCCGCCCGCCTCCCTTTTTCATTTGAAACGCATGATCAATGACGTTTCGCCCATTAATGCGGTACTGGTGCCGATACTACGGCGTTTCTGTCGCTTTCAATAGCGACTACAAGCCGTATGTTTGCTCCAGACGCTTCACTAGCCATACACCAACATAGCGACTGATGAACTATGCTATTGCCCTATTGGGATGTAGATTTGCCGGATACCGCGTGTTTCAAAGTCTTTGTTCTGTTCTTTCGCATAGTCCAAGGCACCTTTTGTGTCGCCGTTTCTAAAAAGTTCGATCATATGCTTTTGTGCAGCGTCCCACTCAACATGGGCCTTTTTGAGTTCATCCCGGTAATGCGACAAGAACGTCTCAACCGTTCCGCCTTCGGCCAGATATGCTTTCAAAAGCTGTTTTGCATATGCGACATTTGCCTTTCTTTCAGCCAACTCCTCTGTATCATCATCATAGAGAGCAATGCTTTTGTTCAATATTTTCCCTATATCTTCTGTAATCGGTATCATTGGCAATGGCGGCGGGGGATAGCCTAACCGTGCATTCACAATCATGTTGATCACCCGTTCTGTCCCTGTTGAAAACTCGGGAGGCGGGGGCGTTACCACTTGGTTTGTACTTAAGATTTGTGGCATTTGTGGTAGTGGATTTTCTGTTTTTTCTTCGCCCCCCGTCGCTGTCTTCTTCACGTCCGGCATTGATGATACTGCGGTTGCCTGTTGCTGTCCGGATGAAGAAGCATTATTCGTTGACAATTTAACCACCAGCGTATCTATCTCTTTTTCTTTTAGGTTTACAGACTTTTCAATTTCTTTGCTGTTCTTCTTCACACTTGGCTTAACCGGAGCGTTCTTGATTCCAATCAAGACAACTCCCCCCAGCAGCACCGCCAATCCGGCCAGCGCGAGCGCGCGGGCCGAACACCAGGCCGGCAGCGCCGCCTCGCGCGGGGCCTGCCCGCCCTCCGTCACCGAAACCGGCGTCAAGCCTCTCGCCTTCAGCGCCGCCAGCGCCGCCCCGCGGTCGGCCGCCTGAAGCACGCCCCTCTTGATCGCGCCCGCCCCGTCTTTCGCCGTGTACGTGTATGCTTTCATCGTTGTTCCACGCTTTCTCGCTTAGCAGGCCCCTCAGCATGCATGCCGCACAGGGTACAGCATCAGAGACGGTCTGACAAGTCAGAAGCGCAACGGCACATGCGCCCGCGCGCGTCAGACGCGCGTCAGACGCGCAGCCTGACTACCGGCACCGCCGTGACCGCCGGGACTACCGGCTGGCTCCGCAGGACCGGTAGCCAGGCGCAGGCTTGCAGCCGGTACCCGGCCGGCGCGCGTCAGACGCGCAGCGCTCCGCGCGCAATCGGCAGTGCCGGCAGTCACGGCAGTGCCGGCGTCCCGCATGCGCCCGGCGCGCGTCACCCCCCCGTCAAAACCCCGGGCAGCGCCCGGACCAGCTCGGCGGCGAGTTCGCTGGCTTTGGGCTTGAAATAGTGGCGCAGCACAAGCTCGACGGTCTTGTGGCCGGTCAGCGCGCGCACTTTGTCTAGACTCACGCCGCCGTTGATGGCGAGCGTCACGAAGGTTGTCCGCAGCGCGTGGAAATCGTAGGTCGAGGCCGCCCGGACCCCGATGCGGCGCCGGCTCTGCGTGACGGCTTTGATCGCCGCGGTAATGCCGTGCTCGAGTTGCCCGGGCGCCGCGAACGCCTGCGTGAAGATTTTTTTGACGCGCCAGGTGAGGCCGCCCGGATTCTCGCGCAGCAGCGCTTCGGCCTCCGGGAAGACATGGACACACCCGTCGGACCGCAGCCCGGCGCGGTGCTGCAGCACCTCGCGTAGCCGCGGCAGCACCGGCAACGTCAGGCTCGCGCCGGTCTTGGCCGTCACGAGACGCAACGCGCCCCGCTCAAGATCGACCTGTTCCCAGCGCAGGCGGCACACGTCGCCGCGCCTCAGCCCGGTCGAAAGCCCGGCGACAATCAGGTCGCAGGCCAGCGGATCGCTTTCGGCCGCTTTCAACAGACGCTGGATCTCGCTCGCGTCGAGCGGCGTCCGGTTGACGACGTGATCGCCGCTGTCCGGCAGGATGCGGACCGCCTTGAAGGGGTTGTCGCTGTGCGGCTCCAGCACCAGCGTGAACGCCTGCGCGAGAACGGTCTTCATGGTGCGGAGCGTCTTGGCCGTGCGCCTCCGTCCCTTGCTGTCCGGCTCGCGCAGGCGGTTGAGATAGGCCTCCGCCGCGCTGCGGCTGACCTGTTCCGGCGTCTGCAGCGCCTGCGCGGCGGCCCACGCCGCAAAATCCTCAAGCAGGCGGTGCTTCCACGTCACCCATGAGGACGAGCAGTGGCGCACGGCGTCGGCGGCGCGGACGCGCTCCAGCATGCCGCCGAGCGGGAGCGGGCGGCACGGCGGCGTGCCGGACGATGCCCCGCGGCCCGCGGCGGGAGCTGCGGCCAGCGCCTCGCTGCGGCGGCGCTGCAGGACAGCGGCGGCGCGCTGCCGCGCCTGTTCAAAGGCCGTATCGCCGCAATCGCGCATCGACGCCGGCGGCGCGCCTTGCCAGCGGACGCCGGTGTTGATGACCTTCGCGCGGTTATGGAGGTAGTAGCGCCCATAGAAATACGGCAGCAGCCGTCCGTTCTTTTTCCGCAGTTCGATCGCCATCGTCGTTCTCCTTCGGATGGTTTGGGGTTTCTGGTTTCTGGTTCCGGGTTTCTGGTGCGCGGCGGCTTGCCGCCAGGGCTTTTTAACGCAGAGGACGCAGAGGCGCAAAGACGCAGAGGGTTTCGGGGTTGGGGCTGGTCTTCATCCAAATCGCTATCGCTATCGGGAGACGCAGAGGCGCA
>MWEJ01000451.1 GCA_002071025.1 Verrucomicrobia bacterium ADurb.Bin070
CGGCCTTCACGCCTCGTATGACGCCTACTACACGCTCAACCTCCAGCGGCATCTGCGGTTTCTTGTCGATCACGCCTTCTTGACTTCCGCTCAGGCGCAGGCGATCATGGCGGCGGTTTCGCGGCATCAGGCGCTGCTGGATGTCAGGCAGGGCGTGTTGGTGCACAAAGACCTTGCGCTGTGGAATATCCTCGGCACCCCGGACCGCATCGCCGCGTTTATCGACTGGGACGACGCGATTTCCGGTGACCCAATGGATGACCTTTCGCTGCTGGCCTGTTTTCACGGTGCGCCGGTGATCGCGCGTGCGCTGGCGGGCTATGCGCGGGTGCGCCCGCTGCCCGAGCATGCCTTGCCGCGCTTCTGGCTGCATCTCTTGCGCAACATGATCGTCAAGGCCGTGATCCGCGTCGGTGCCGGATACTTCACCCGTGACGACGGCTTTTATCTGATCAACGCGGGCAGCAACGGCGGCGACTTGGAAACCCTCACCCGCATGCGGCTCGACACTGCTCTGCAGGGATTGAACGAGAACTGCGACCTGTCCATTCTCCCATAATCGATTGACTCGAAGGCATCGAGCAAATCGATGCCTTCGATTCTCTCGGCCAAACGAGGAAGCCCCCTATGAACCCCATCACCCTCCAAAAATTTCGCGCCTCAGGCTTTCACCTCGGCACCTGGTTGTCGCTCGGCTCGCCCGTGATCGCCGAGCTTGTCGGCCTTTGCGGCTTCGACTGGCTGCTGATCGACCTAGAGCACGGGGCCGTCGGCGAAAGCGCGCTCTTCGCGTCGCTGCAGGCGCTGCGCGGCAGCCGCTCGGCCGTGATCGTGCGCGTCGGTGCGCCGCACCCCGACCTGATCCAGCGCGCGCTCGACTGGGGCGCGGACGGCATCATGGTGCCGCACGTGGACACGGCCGAACAGGCGCGCGCCGCAGTCCGCGCCGCGCGGTTCGCGCCGCACGGCACGCGCGGCTTCTCGCGCTCCGTCCGCGCGCTCGACTACGGACTGGCTCAAGAGCCTCCGTCGGCCGCCCCGCTGGTCCTCGCACAGATCGAGAGCGCCGCGGCCGTCAGCCATGCGGACGACATCGCGGCGGTCGAGGGTATTGACGTGCTCTTTGTGGGCCCGGCCGACCTGAACTTTGAATTGAAAGCCACGGAAGCGCCGCTCGCCTACACGGAGTGCCTCAGGCGCGTGGCTGAAGCCGCGCGCGCCGCCGGCAAGCAGGCCGGCATCCTCAACCGCAACGCGCAGGATGCGGCGGCGCTGCATGCGCAGGGCTATGCGGTTCAGGCGATCGACTCAGACCTGGCGATCCTGCGCCAGCGGTATCAGGATCTCGTCAGCCGGTTTTCCGTCATGCCGGAGGCGCGCCAGCCGGCCCGCTGAGCGGCTGTCATTGGCGTTTGGCGGGCACGCCGCCGGGGTGGCAATCTTGGCAGGCGACGCGATGGATATTGTGCCGGCTGCCGCGCGAACGGTAGGTCGTGTCCATAGCGGTCACGTCGAGCCCGCACGAGGAGCGCGCCGGATGGCACTGCGCGCAGGAGCCGCGCGTGTCGTTCGAATGGGGCGCGTGGCAGGCGGCGCAGCTCAGGCCCTCGTGCACGCCGGTCGGCGTGCGGTCGTCGCTGCTGCCGGCGCGGCCGAAGGCATCCGGCGCGTGGCACTGCGTGCAGAGGCGCTGGCGCGGGTCGGACGAAACCGTGACCGGCTTGCCGTCCTTGACGATGCGGGGGACCGCCAGATCGTCGATCGCGATGTGCGCGCGCTCCTGCCGCACATAGAAGCCGATCGTGTCGCGACGGCTTTCCTCTTCTTTTAATCTCTCAGCGCGATCACTGGGTGATCGCGAAAACGGCGCGCCCGGCGCGTGCAGCTCGTGGCAAGCCAGGCAAGGGATGACCGGGCGCTCGGCAAGGCGCGGCCGCTTGAGCCGCCACGGACCGCGCGTGTCGAGCGGCTCGGCGAGATTCTTCATCGTGCCCTCGAAAAACATGCCGTGGCAGCGCAGGCAGTCGTCCGCCATCTGTTCGGTGCGGTTGTGCGTCTCGTCCAGGAAGATCCGCGCGTAGTTGGTGCCGTGGCCGCCGCCCTGCCAATGGGCGAACTCTCGCTGATGGCACTGCTGGCAGGCGCGCGTCATCCGCACCGCCTGCTCCTCGCTCAAGCGGATGTCGTCGTGCCGCGTGTCGGCCACATGGCGGAAGACGCGCTTGGCGTTCTCGCGCAGCGCGTGCCACGAATCGGCCGAGCCGCCGTGGCACTGCTTGCAGGAGACCGCGCGGTGCACCGAGTTGGACCAGCGCGCGTGCGACGCGCGGATCTCATGGCACGAGACGCAGGTGCGCTCCGGCGGCGTGAACTCGAAATAGCCGAGCCCGCCCAGAACGGCGCCCAGCAGAAACACGGCGGCCACCGCCAGCGGCATAAAGAGCCAGGCCCGCCCCTCGCGCTCCGGCCGGACAGGGGCGGACGGCTCCTCCGCCGTGCTTTGATCGCGACGATCCTCATTCGCTCCCATGCATTCACCCTTTTCTCGCTGTCATCCCTTGAAATGCGCCCCGCCCTGCCACTCGCGAGCGATGTAACCGCCGACCCAATAGCCGAGCGCCATGATGGTCAGCGCGGGATTGAAGCCCCCGTTGGTCACGTTGAGACTGCCGTCAGCGACAAAGAGGTTGTCGATCTCATGGAGCTGGCCGTAGCGGTTGGTGACCGAGCTCTTGGGGTCATTGCCCATGCGGCAGGTGCCGGCCTGATGTTGGCCGCCGCTCGGCCCGCCGAGGCCCGGCTTCCAGGTCCAGATGTCGTGCGCGCCGGCCGCCATCAGAAGCTGCGCGGCCTTGTCGCAGATGAACTCCGCGATCTCGACATCATGCGGATGGCGCCGGCCGGAGAGCCGCGCGACCGGAAT
>MWEJ01000452.1 GCA_002071025.1 Verrucomicrobia bacterium ADurb.Bin070
AAAAAAGACGGGGCGCCTGTTGCCAGGCGCCCCGTATGGCTTACTCGGCGCCGGGACGCCACTCTTCGCTTTGCGCGAAGGCGTCGTCGAAGGCCGCCGCCAGACCCACCAGGTTTTCGCCCGGCTTGAGGTCCGTGATGCTCAGGTCGCGCGTCAGCTCCGCGATCTGGCTCTCGTTCATGGTGACGGCCTTGATGCTCAGGCCGATACGGCGTTCGTCGCGGTCGATTTTCACGATACGCGCCTCGACATCCTGCCCGACCTTGAGGGCGTCCTTGACCTTCTCCACGTGCTGGTCGCTGATCTGGGAGATGTGGACGAGCCCGTCCACGCCGTCCTCAAGTTCAACGAACGCGCCGAAGGAGGCGATCTTGGAGACTTTGCCCTTGACGATCTGTCCGATGGCGTAGCGGCTGGTGATCGTGTTCCACGGGTCGTCGCTGGCCTGCTTGAGGCCCAGGCTGATGCGCTGGTCAGACGGGTTGACCTCGAGCACCACCGCGTCGACCTGCTGCCCCTTCTGGAGGACTTCGCTCGGGTGGTTGATCTTGCGCGTCCACGACATGTCGGAGACGTGGATCATGCCGTCGATGCCCTCTTCCAGCTCGACGAAGGCACCGTAGGTCGTGAAGTTGCGCACCTTGCCGGTCACGCGGCTACCGACCGGGTAGCGGTCCTGCACCGTATCCCACGGATTGGCTTCAGTCTGGCGGATGCCCAGCGCGATCTTCTGGTTGGAGGCGTCGATGCTGAGCACCACCACGTCGACCTCATCGCCGACGTTGAGCACGTCAGAGGCGCGGGCCACACGCTTGGTCCAGGAGAACTCGGAGACGTGCACCAGACCTTCGATGCCGGGCTCGATCTCGACGAACGCGCCGTAAGGCACCAGATTGACCACCTTGCCGCGCAGGCGGCTGCCGACCGGGAAGGTGCCGCCGATGTTGTCCCACGGATTCGGCGTGGCCTGCTTGAGGCCCAGCGACACGCGTTCGCGATCCATGTCGACGTCGAGGATGATCACGTCGAGTTCCTGGCCGACCTTGAGCATCTCGCTCGGGTGCTTGATGCGGCCCCAGCTCATATCGGTGATGTGCAGCAAGCCGTCCAGCCCGTCCAGATCCACAAACGCGCCGAAATCGGTGATATTCTTGACGCGGCCGTGACGCTGCTGCCCCTTCTCGATGGTGCCGAGCAACTCGCGCTTCTTGTCCGCCATGCGCTCCTCGATCAGCTCGCGGCGCGACACAATGATGTTGCGGCGCTCGTTGCTGATCTTGATGACCTTGAATTCGCAGGTCGTGCCCAGATAGGGATCGGGATCGTGCACGGGCGTGACATCGACCTGCGAGCCGGGCAGAAAGGCGTCCACGCCGTCCACGCTCACAATCAGGCCGCCGCGCACTTTGCTGCGGATGGTGCCAGTGACCACGCCGCCTTCCGTATACTTGGCCAGAACCGCATCCCAGCGCAGCTTGTCGTCCGCGCGGGACTTGCTCAACACCACCATGCCGGAATCGCTCTCAAGCTGCTCCAGCAGCACGTCGATGACGTCGCCCGCTTTGATCAGGGTGGCGTCCTCGAACTCGTTGGCCGGAACCACGCCTTCCGACTTGTAGCCGATATCAACGAAAACTTCGTTGCCTTTGATGCCGCTGATCGTACCCTTGATGATGGAGCCGGCCGTGAACTGATTCATCGTCTGGTCCAGCGCTGCCGCCATTGCGTCATACATCGGACCGGTCTTGGGTGCTGTGGCCGTGGGTTTACGGATTGCCATGTGAGTTGTGTTCCCGTCCGCCGGATGCGTTGTGCGAGGCACGTTGCGCGCCGTTGCGGCGCTGCGATGACCGGCTGACGTTTTTGGGTTAGTCTGTGTCTGTTCGTGAGGGCCGCAGGACCGGTCACCCGACCGGGACGTGCCGCTCGCTTCTGCCCAACTGTGGGCAAAGAAATATAAATTTAGCAGAAAAACGCCGCATCAACCAATCGAAAAAGCAAGTTTTTTGGTGGTCCCCTTTCTCAGGGCGCGGTCAGTTCGAGGCGCAGCCGATAGAAGCGAGCGGGTTCCACGCCCGGCCCGCTGGCGGTGTCGAGCAGATAGAGCGAGGTGCCGTCCCACTGCCAATTCAGCGGAGAGTCGCAGCCGGAGTCGAAGAGCACGCGCGACCACGCGCTGGTCAGCGAGGCCGACGACTCGACGAGATACCGGAGGTCGCGTTTGCCGGGGTCGAAACGGAATTGATAGAGCGGGCGCCCGTCCTGCAAGCAGAGCCGCGGCAGGCCGGGGGCGGCAGGCTCGCCGATCGCGAGGTTGAAGGCGTAGAGCCAAAGGTTGGGCACCGCGCCGGGCGCCGCGATTGCCGAGGGGGCCGTCAGCGCCTGGGTCTCGGATCCGGTGGGCGCGGGGAAGGTTCGCAGCAGCCATTCGCCGTAGGTCACAGGCAAGCCGTCGGCGCGCACCTCCATGACCATCCCTTGGCGCGGACCATCGCCAAAGTCGGCTGCCTCGGGCATGGCGGTGACCGTCAGGCCCAGCGCGCCGCTGTACGGCGCATAGAAGCGGCCCGCGAACTGGATGTCGCCGCCGTCGTCGGGCTGGAAGAAGCGCACCGTCGCGCCGGCCAGAAATCCGCCCAGCTCTTGGCCGCACTCGACGAAAAAGCCGCCTCGTAAGGTGTCGCCAGCCGTCAGCGAGGGCACGTCGAGATAGAGGTCGATGACCGGCGGCACGCCGCCCGACCGGATCGAGAGCAGCCGCAGTACGGCGTTGCCGCTGGCGGTCATCTGATGGTAAACGGGCGTGGCGGCGCTGAACACGAACGCATAGTTCAGGCCGATTGCGGCGGGCGCGGTCAGGACGGTCTTGTCCAAGGCGACGGTGCCGGCCCCGCGCAAAGGCCCCACGCGCCCGGTT
>MWEJ01000453.1 GCA_002071025.1 Verrucomicrobia bacterium ADurb.Bin070
GCGCGTTAAATTCTGCCCGTACGCTGCGCCTGCGGCGGCGTCCGTCGCATCGGCCTCGCCCTGCACCCAGAACATACCGGAGAGAAGCGGCGTTTCGCCTTGGGCGCGCAGGGCCGCCAGGGCGTTGGTGACCGTCGCAACAAAGGTGACGTACTCGGCACCGAACGAGGCGGTATCGCCACAATCAGTCCCGGGGTGCCAGCTCGTGGTCTCGTAATGCAATGGCGCGGTGGTCAACTTGGTTCCGCCCTTGGCATGCTTGATCAGTGCGATGCAGTCGTTTGTGTACCCTTCCGACAAGCGATAAGCCAAGCTCAGCTCAGGCCCGAAGTTCGTCGCGCTGACACCGGCCGGCGCAAGCGGATTCCATTGGTTCGCGGGCCACGGCGAGCGCACGCTTGGCGAGTGGTACAGCAGAACCGGCGGTTGGACGAGCAGGTTTCCGGGCGCGAAGGCCGCAACCCCGACGCCCTCCATATTGGATTGTCCGGCCAAAAGAAAAACACGGCAGGTTCGGGCTTGCGCGCACATACTGGCGGCGCACAGCATGATCAGCGCGGTTGCCCGCCGCACGCGATTCCTTACGGTTTGGGTGTCTGTACAGTGTGTCAAGCTGTGCCTTTACGATACCGATGAAAGCTTCTGGCGCCACGTGATGCAAGGCCCGCGTTCATTGCAAGGTGAATACGGTGCCGGTCGGCGTGACGGTGATCGCGAGGGTCACGGCACTGCGCCGCTCGCCGTCGGCCGCGTCCAGCCGCAGCGAATAGAATCCGCTGCGAGAGATGAGAATGGCGGTGGCTGGATCACCCGCATCCTCGATCCAAACCTCCTCCGGATCGCCCGCAATGACCGACCAGCGGGTAACAAGTGAGCCGCCTGACGGCTGGCCATCGTCGACGACCGCGGCGAGATCGGTGAGGATCTGGCCGACCTTGGCCGAAACAGGGTTTTGCGCCTCGATCACCGGCTCATGGTTATTGTCAGGATCAGCCGCAAGCCTGATGATCTCTTCGTCATGCAAGAAGCGCGTGTAGATGCGCAGGTCGTCGAGCACCCCGTCGAAATTGCGGATGCCGCCGCTGCCGCTGTTGTTGCCCACGTAGAAGGCCGGCGCAAAGTCCACAGCCCCGGGGAATACGGTGTTAAGCGGGTTGGAGAGAATCTTGACGCCGTCGAGATACATGACTTGCCGTGAACCGCTGGCTGCGGCGTCACCCTTGAAGAGCATGGCGGCGTGGAACCAGCGGTTGGACGTGATACCCGCATCTGGCCACGTCCACGTGTATTGTGTGGAGCCGGTGCCGACCCCGCGCGACGACATATCGAAACGGCGGGTCGACGGATTATAAAGGATGTAAAAGTTGGGACCGATGTTGACCACGCGCTGATACAGATTGCCGCTGTCAGGGTTGATGTAAGCGGCGTCATGGTAAAACCAGAAGGAAAAGGTCATATTGGAAGAGGAGACCGGGAAGGTCGAACCGGTGCCGACGGCATCCAGACGCGGAGCGCGGAAGCCCAAACCCGTTTTACCCGGCTGCAGGAGCGCCGCGAGATTCAGAGAGAGTGTGATGGCCCCGACGCTGTCGAAGGCTTTCTTGTCGGTCGGTTCGTCATCCATCTGCCACCAATGAGTCAGGCCATCCGCGAGATCGCCGATTGGCGCGGTGACTGTGACGGTAATGTCGTCGCTGCCGCTTGTCGCACCGTCGTCTGCCGTCAGACGCACAACATAGGTGCCGGCAGCAGAGAACGACGCGGCCGTGACGTTGGTGAAGGCGTCGTCGAAGAAAACCGCGCCGGGACCGCTGACTTTAGACCAGTGTAGGCGCGCCGGGCCCGGCTGGCCGTCATCCGCGACAGCGGCGGCAAGGGGGGCAGAGGCGCCCCACACCGTGTTGGTCGCATCCCATAAGGCGGTCACGGCCGGTGCGGCGTTGCCGACAGGTACTAATGACAGGCGTTCGACCGTAATATCGTCTGACGTGTTGCCGAGTTCACTGAAGGCGGTGAGCCGGAAAACGTACGTGCCCGGTTCGGGCAGGGTGACGGCGGTTTCAGCGATTTCCGGGTGGCCGACGACGGGCGTGGCGCCAACCGGCGCAGAGACCACGCTCCAAAGCGAGGTGGCGGCGAGGCCGCGGCTGAAGTCACTGGTGCTGGCGAGACGGCCCTGCAGGCGCGTCACATCGCGGAAAACCGTTTGGTCGGTGCCTGCGTAGGCTGCCGTCGGCCGATTGTAGTAGAGCGCCAAAATCTCGTGATCTGACAGGGCGTCATCGTAGATGCGTACCTCGTCGAGCGCACCGTCGAGCGCGCGGGTGCCGCCGATCGCTGTGTTGCCGAGAAAACCGTAACTCGCGCCGATGTTGTCTGGCGCATACGTCTTGAGCGCCTGCGCATCGCTGCCACAGCGGATGCCGTTGAGATAAAAGATAGGCTGCGCGACCCATCCTGTCTCATTGGTGTAGGTCCGCCGCACGACAAGTGCGGCATGCATCCACTGGTTGGTCGTGAATTTGAAGGGAATTTGGTCGGGAGTGTTCCATTCGGCTCGCGGCGATGTGCCCAGCCCGATATTGAACCGTTGCAGCGTCGCTGCTGAAAGCTGGTAGTAGAGCGTGTTAAACTGGATCAGTTTCGGATAAAGGTTATTGGTGTAAGAGGGCGGCACGTTGAACCAGAGGGACAGGGTAAAATTGGTCAGGTGGGTGTTCGAGTTGAACCGTGCCCAGGCATTCGTCGTACCGTCGAAACGGGCGGCCTTGCCGAAGCGGCCGTCCACGATCGTGACGCCAGCTCCCAGATCGCAGTTCCGTCCGTGCCCGGAGGAGTCGGTGAGCGTGGTCGCGCCCAACGCCTCATCCATGGTCCACCAGCCGATCAAGCGCGGGGATTGCGCGAACGAGAGGGA
>MWEJ01000454.1 GCA_002071025.1 Verrucomicrobia bacterium ADurb.Bin070
TTCAAGACGCGCCCGTAGATCGTCTCGCTGCGGCCGTTGCCGTAGCCTGCCGCCGTGTCCAGATAGGTGATGCCCAGATCCAGTGCCTGGCGCACGGCCGCTTCGCCGGCGTCGTCGGTATAGAAATTGGTGAAGCGGCTGCCGCTGCCGAAGCCTAGGATCGGCACGGAAATGCCGGTGCGCCCCAGGATGCGCCGCGGCAGGGCGGCTGCGGGTTTAGGCGGCTGGGCCTGGAGTGCGGTCGCCGCGAGGCCGACGGCGGTGCCGGCCAGAACTTGGCGGCGGGTCAAAACTCGTTTCATGGTCTCCCCCTGTGTTTAACAGAAATCACTATGATGCGCGAAGAAGCGGTCGAAAACCACTTTGTTCACCGGGGCCAGGCGATCGGAGAGCGCCTGCATCTCTTCCGGCGTCATGGGCGTGAACGAGCGGGCCCAGGCCGCATCCTGCGCGATGATCGCGGGCGTGCTCATGCCGAGCACGGCACACGAGACCGGCAGGCTCAGCGCGTAACGCAGCAGCGTTTCGGGGTCGGCCTTGGTCGGGCCTTGGCCCAGCAGTTTGCCTTGAACAAACACCTTCATGGCGAGAATGCCCATTTTTTTGCGAAGGGCGATCGGCAGCACGACCGACTCGAAACAGTAGGTCCGCTCGCCCGGATGCGGCGGCTTGAAACCGGCCAGGCTGATGCCCGACAGCGCAGCGTTGAGCGGGAACTGCACACAGTCGAAATCGTTGCGGTCGATCGCCTTGGCCAGCGGGGCGGGATCGGCGTGCGCGGTGATGCCGATGCAGCGCACGGCCTTTTGTTCGCGCAGCTTGTAGAGCGCCTCCAGCACGCCGCCTTTCGCCTCGATCTTCGCGAGATCTTCGTCGGTGTCCACGCGGTGGACGTGCACCAGATCGACGCGGTCGGTCCGCAGGCGTTTGAGGCTCTGCTCGAACTGGCGCATCGCGCCGTCGGCCGTGCGTTCCTTGAGCTTGGTGATCAGGAAGATTTCGCTGCGCCGCTTTTCCACGACCGGGCCGCACATCGTCTCGCTCTTGCCGTTGCCGTAGCTGTTGGCCGTGTCGATGTAGGTGATGCCGAGGTCGATGGCCTGATGGAGCGCGGCCGCGCCGCTCTCCGCCGTGTAGGCGTTGAAGAAGCTGGTGCCGCAACCGAAGCCCAGGAGCGGTACGTCGATGCCGGTGCGGCCGAGCTTGCGCGTGGGGAAGGGCGCGGATTTCTTTGCGCCTGGCGTTTGGGCCGGGAGGTTGACCGCCGTCACGCTGGCTACGGCTGCGGTCAAGGTGAGCGCCCTGCGGCGCGTGATCTGTCGATTCATAAGGTGTGTCCTTTTCTTTCTCTGACTGTCAATACATGCGTGGCGTGCGGGGGGGGGATCACGGGACATCCAGCGGCACGCCGGAGGCCAGCAGCACGCACTTCTGAACCAGCCGTTCGTGAGCGAGCGAATAGGGGTTGGCGCTCTCGCCGCGGATGACGCCCGCCAGTTCCAGAAGCTGGTTCGCGTAGCGGTCGATCATGGCGGGGAACTCAAGCGTGTGCGTGCCTTTCTTGTAAGGCGCGCGGTCCTCTTTGAGCGACAGCCGCAGCGTGGTCGGGTGCTCCAGCGGACGGATCTCGATGGTGCCTTTGTCGCCGCTGACGCACAGGTGGCGACGTTTCTCAGCATCATGATCCAGGGCGGAGGTACGGATGGAGGCCACGCAGCGCGGGTACTCCATCACGACCAGGCCGGTGTCGGCGTTCTCAAAGGCGGGATCGGTGCGCGTCAGGTAGGGCGTGATGCGTTGCGGCTCGCCCAGCATGGAGACGATCAGGTCCACTAGATGCGAGCCGAAGATGAAGGTGTTGCCGCCCTTGAACTGGCACACCCATTTGAGATAGTCCGCCCACAGTCCGCGGCTCATTTCGGCATGGACCGCATACACCCGGCCGAGAAGCCCTTCCTTCACGGCTTTGATGCAGAACTGAAAGGCCGGATTGCCCCGGAACATGTAGGCCATCTGCACGGCCAGCCGCCGCTTTTCGGCCTCGTCGAGCAGCTCGTTGAAGCGCTTGAACGAGGGATCGCCGGGCTTGTCGAGGTGAACGTGGAAGCCCGCCCTGACGCAGCGCAACGCGGCGGCGGTAAGGTCGGGCACGTCGGTCTCGACCGACACGAGCCGGAGGTCCGGCACCGCGAAAAGCTCGGCTTCGGTCATCCAGGGGAGTCCCTTGTACGCCTTCTCATTCTTGCGCTTCTCGCGCCAGGCCGCATCGGGTTCGGCCACGCCGACCACCTCGTAGTCGTCCTTCAGCTTGAGGAACGACTCCATCTTGGCCGCGCCGTGGTTGTGGCCGATGCCGAGCTGGCCGATCTTGATGCGAGCCTTGGGTTTGGCCGAAGGGGTTGCATCGCTGCGGCCGATACGCGGCAGGGCGGAGATCGCTGCGGCTAGCGCGGCGTGTGTGAGGCAGGTGCGTCGTGTCATCTTCATACTAATCCCTTTTATCCCCTTGCCGTTCGAGGCGTAATCGGTTGGTGGCCGGAGGATGCGAGTTCAGTGCGTGTTTTGAGCGAAGCGTAGTCGGGAGCGCGGGCGTCCCCGCCCGCACTGAGAAAGGTCGCGCGCGACACAAATGCACGGATTGGCACCCAAGCCATGGGGATCTCAGTCTTTTGCACAAACGTTGTTGCTGGCGGGACGCCCGCACCACGGTCTGCGGGCGGGGACGCCCGCGCTCCCGACTCGCCTGCTTCCGTTTTCATCCGAAACGCGGAACCTTCGCGCACCCCGGCCACCAACCGATTGCGTTCGAGGCGCTGCCAGACCTTGACAGGCTGCTGACGGTTCTGTACAGTAGTGTACAAAAAGGGGTGTTCATGAAAACGGTATCGTTCACAGAATTCAGAAACAATG
>MWEJ01000455.1 GCA_002071025.1 Verrucomicrobia bacterium ADurb.Bin070
CGTGTAGGCGATGCCGTCCGGACCGTTTTCCCAGTCGGAGATGTGGGGCGGCGCGATGGCGAGCGTGGTGTCGCGCATGGCGCGTTCGCCGGCATCGCCGCGCAGCACCGCGTGCAGAAAAAGCGAGGTCCGCGCCAAGCGGGCCATGTGGATGATACCGGTCAGCACGAGCAGGACCAGCAACAGGCTGGCCGCGAACTCAATGGCCGCCTGGCCGCTGACCCCTGACCGCTGACCTCTGACCTCTGGCCTCTGACCTCTGACCGCTGACCTCTGGCCTCTGACCTCTGACCTCTGGCCTCTGACCTTCTCTCTCATCAGTGTCCCCTCCGGCTGCCGCCGCCGCGACGGTTGCCCCCGGGCGTACGCACGCGGCAGTTCTGATGATACAGGTCGAGCCAGTCGATGCCCTGCTGGCGGAAGGCGTCGTCCTCCCACAGCGTGAGCGCGCTGCAGTAGCGGCAGGCATTGGGCTGCGGGCCGGACTCGAGGTAGGGATGCAGATGGCTGCGCACGTGGCGCACCCATTCGATATCCGACGTGTTATTTTCGGAGCCCGTCGCGGCATCGACCGGAATCAGCCGGACATCGCGGAAGGCGGGCAGCACGAAGGCGGATGCATCGGTGGCGGGACGGCGTTCGGAGCCCTCCTCCAGATAGCCGAACGGTTTGGCGGCCGCGCTCCACATGACGTTGTCGCTGCGCCGGCCGCCTTCGATGCCGGGCGTCATGCGGTCGACGGAGGCGTAAACGCGGACCACGGCATCGGCCCCGGCCACATCGTATTCGGGGCGCACGGCACCGGTCACAGGAAAATTATCCTCGCCGTCTGGCTTGATGCGCGACCACTCGCTCCAGTCACCGGGATTGTACAGGAACCAGGTCTCAAAGCGGTCCAGCACATTGGTGCCGGTGAGCTGAGCGGCGGTGACGGTATCGAAGCCAGCCTCATGAAACCGGGCTTCAAGATCCGAGGCCGAAAACAGGAAGTCCAGACGGAAGGTGAACGGGCGCACGCCGACGCCGAAGATCTCGGCGTTGCTGGTGTCGGAAATGTCGGGGCCGGGCAGCGCGGGCCAGTCGCGGAACGAGGCGTAGGCCTGCAGCCAGCCGCGCGCGTGGAGATGGAACCAGCACCAGTTCCGGCTTAGCACCGCATCGTAAAAGGCTTTCTCCATCAACATGTGTCCGGAAGAAGGGTCGAGGAAGAACTGGGCGTTGTCCGGGCCGGCCGCGATGCCGTCTGAGGCGACCTGATCCAACATGTCGGCGACCTGCAGCCAGGCGCCGGGCCAGGGCTCGGGAAAGTAACGGGTCCCGTCAAACAGCGCCGTGTACTGGTTGCGGACCGTGTCGGCGTGCTCGCGCAGCAGGTCGGTCATGTCGGGATCGACATGGATGCGATTGTTCTTGGCGGCGATCTGGGCGGCGAAGAGCGCGGTCATCGGGCCGGTGAAGCAGAGGCGCGCCTGCATGTTGGTGATGGCGTCGACCGCAGCGGGCTGGCCGTTGGCGAGCGCGAGAACGTGCAGCAGATTCAGCTCGCCGATCAGGTTGAGGGTGGCGCCTTGCCAGCGCGCCGCGGCCAGCGCCGCGGCGTCGCCGGCATTCTGGGCCTGGTGTTTGCGCTGGACGATGCGGTGGAGGTCGGCATTGAAAAGCAGCACAAAGACAAGGGCGGTCAACGCGAGCAGGAGAAAGACCACCGCCTGTCCGGCGCGGGAACATGCGGCACGCCGCCGCGTTCTGTCGCTGGCCGGGCTCACCAGTTCATGTCCTCCATGTAGAGCGGGTAGTGGCTTTCGATCGAGTAGAAGGCGCCGATCGCCAGCGCCTCCCCCTCGCCGGCATCGCGCAGCTCGCCTTCGGCTAGGGGGCCGAGCGCGATCAGGAGCGGATGACGCTGGCGCAGGTTCACTGTCAACGTGCCGGGCGTGAGCCCGCTGGCGCTGAGCGGTTCCTCGATGTCTACGGAAAGGGCGTCCCAGAGCTCGTAATCCAGAATGTACTCGGCGGTGGCGTCGTTGTCGCTGTCCATGTAGTCCGGGACGCGGCTGACCTCCAATTGGGTGCCCGGCGAGCGGACATTGCTGCGCAGCGCCAGATCCCAGATGTCGCCGACGCGGTTCTGCTGAAGTGCGGCGGTGATGGCCGGATCAACGCCAGCGAAGGCCGGCGTGATACGTCGGCCCGCCGCCGGGATCGAGGCGACACGCGCGCTTTTTTCGACCATCCACCGGTTGAAGCCCACCGCGCGGGCGCGCGCCGCGCGTGCCGCCGCGTGACTCAGCACCGTTTTGGCGGCGAACAGGTTGGCGTACTGGAAAATGGCGAGAAAGCAGAGGCAGGCCAGGATGATAACGAAGATCGACTCGATCATGGCCTGGCCGTGCCGCGCGCGCGGCACGGCGTGTGGGGCACCCTCCGGCGGATACCGTCCCGCCGGTCGCCGCTGTTCCCGCCTGCTGGGTCTGTTCACGCCGGCCTCCCCCAGTTACTGGAAGCTGCCGTCAGGATTGAGATTCTTGACCTTGTTCTCGTCGATGTCCTCAGCCAAGGATTCGGCTTCCGAGCCGGCATCGGCATCCAGCGCGGAGGTGGCGCCGGCAATCTTGCGGCCGGTGGCTTTACTGAGGCGTGAGAACAGGACCAGCAGCGTGATGGCGATCAGCACCACGATAATGATGTACTCGACCATCGTCTGGCCGTTGCGGCGTCCGAAGCGACGTTTCATGAAGTTCTCCCGTTTATGCGTCCCCGGGCTGCTCCGCTCAGGGATATTCCGATGCGACCAGGTCCAGCGCCCGGTTCGATTGCTGTCTCACCGCGTACAGAAAAAGCGCCAACACCGCGACGACCGCCAACATGGACACGAACACGATCACGTATTCGATCATGGCTTGGCCGGA
>MWEJ01000456.1 GCA_002071025.1 Verrucomicrobia bacterium ADurb.Bin070
TTGTTCGACGCCCGGCTCACCGATCTGACGCTCGGCATCGCGAACGGGTTGCGGGCCGGCGCGGCGCTGCCCCAGAGCCTGGAACTGGTCTCCCGCGACATGGGTGGCCCGATGACCGAAGAGCTGGCGCTGGTGCTGCACGAGTACCGGCTGGGCATGGATCTGCCTGAAAGCCTGAACCGCCTGTGCGAACGCATGCCGGGCGAGGATTTGAGCCTGCTGGTGACCGCGATCAAGCTGACCATGCAGTCCGGCGGCAGCCTGGCCGAGGTGCTGGACCGGATCACGGACACGATCCGGCAGCGGACTGAATTTCACGACCGCCTGCGCACCATGACGGCGCAGGGCCGCTTCGAGGCCATCGCGATGGCCTCGGCTCCGCTGGTGGCATTCGCTATTCTGTACATGCTGGACCGCCAGTTGATGCAGCCGCTGGTGCAGACCCAGCTCGGCTGGTGTGCGATCGGGGCGGTGGTGATTCTGGAGACGATCGGGTTTCTGGTGATCAACAAGATTGTGACGATCGACGTGTAAGCCGTTCCCGGGCGCATGCGGGTGGACTAAGGTGCTGAAGGGTGGAGAGACGACCATGGATGTTGCGGTGATCCAGATGCTGGTTTTCATGGCGGTGCTCTTTCTGGTGATCGGCGTCAACGCCGTGATCCGCAAAGAGAGCCAGACCCTGTCCGGTGCCAAACCCCTGGTTTTCCGCGTTTTTTACGCGGAGATCGGCCTGCTGGGCAAGATGGCCGGGCCGTGGATGGATCACGTCTTTCCGACGCAGGCGCGCGCGATCCGCAATGATTTGATCGCCGCGGCGCTGCCGCTGGAGCCGCTGGAGATCCGCGGCCTCCAATGTTTTGCTGGCGCGGTCATCGGCGCGGTATCTTGGGTGATGACCTTCATCCTGTCGCTGCACGTCGGCTATGCCCTGCTGGCCGGCGCGCTGTTCGCGCTGATGGGCTGGGCGTATCCGGTCTCGTGGGTCGCGCGGCGCGCGCTACAGCGCAAGGACCGCATGTCCAAGAGTATGCCGTACGCGATCGACCTGATCACCGTGGCCATGGAGGCCGGCCAGGATTTTGGCGCGGCGGTGCGTAACTTGGTCAACGAAGGGCCGCGCGGGCCGCTGCGCGACGAGTTCGGCGTCACGCTGCGTCAAGTCGAGTTGGGCAAGTCGCGCGTCGAGGCGCTCAAGGCGATGGCTGACCGCATCCAGTTGGACGAGTTCCGCTCGCTGGTGACGTCGGTCGTGCAGAGCAGCGAGATGGGCGCGAGCATTTCGGGGACGCTCAAGATCCAGGCCGAGGAAATCCGCCGCCGGCGCTTCCAGCGCGCGGAGCGGCAGGCGGCGCGCGCCCCGTCGCTGATGCTGATCCCGACCGCGCTGTTCATTCTGCCGGCCGTGTTCATCATCATCGCCGTGCCGATCGTGATCCGTGCCATGGAATCCGGCATGGGCGAGTATTTCAAGCGTTGAAGAGGAGGGCGGTATGCTCCGGTTGACTGTTGAAAGAGGCGAGCCCGCAGGCGCAGCCTGCGAGTTGAAACCTGGCGAAACGACGCTCGGGCGTTCGCGTTCCGCCACGTTCCGGCTGCTTGCGTCCGATGTGTCGGGGTTGCATGCCGTGGTGAAGGTCGCTGGCGGCGCGGCGCGCCTTGAGAACCTCAGCCAGTTTGGCACGCGCGTCGACGATCAGCCGGTTGTCGGAGCCGTAGCCCTGATTCCGGGGCAGCGCATCGCGATCGGCAAGGTGACCGTGCTGCGTGTGGATGAGGCGGGCGGGGCAGACGCGGAAGCCCCGACCGGCGGCGGACATGAGCCGGCGACGCGCGCGGCGGATGCCGCCTTGACGGTCGCTGCCGCGCCGGCACCCACACGCGCGGCCCCTTCCGCTTCGCACGCCACCGCCGAGACGCTGGCGGATGACGCGTTCTCGGAGCTGACGCGCTCGATGGGCGGTGTGACCGGGCAGGGTGGCGAAGCGGAGGAGGGCGCGACGCGCGCCATGCAGACGCGCGCCGCGACGCCCGAGGAGATCGAGCACTTGCAGGAGCTTGAGCGTAAACGGGTGCGGCGCCGAATGACCGTGGGGCTCTCGGTCGCGATTCCGCTGGTCGTGCTCGCGCTCATCTTCCGGCCGCGGCGGCCTCCTCCGGAGGTCGAGATCGAATGGCCAAAAGATGCGGCAGGAAGTTATCTGGATCAATTCGAGCCTGCGCCCTCAGGCGGTTACAAGGAGGGCGGATTCGATGTGTGCTATCCGGGCAACGGCACCTTCAAACGCAAGGCGATCGAGGGCGGCATGATGCTCGACGGGTTCATCGGCCGCTCGATGGATGTGCCGATGCGCGTGGTGGTGCAAGAGGAGCGCGAGGTGCGCTTTGCGGGACTGTCGCGCGCGGCGGCCGTGGAGGACTGGATGCAGCAGGTAGCAGATAGCGGCGGGCGCTGGAATTTTGACCGGCCGTCGCCCACGCCTGCTTTCTTCGGCCGCAAAAACGGTATTCCATACACGCGGGTGACCTATCTGCGCGACGGTGACGGCACGTGGTTCGGCGTGGCCAGCGTGGTGCTGTACGGCGACCGCCGCCTGGTCGCGCGCACCGAGGTGCCGGCTGCGGAGCGCATGCGCGCCGAAAAGATGATGTCGGTCAAGCTCATCCGTCCGGCCGACGCTTTTGAGTTCGCCTATTGGGAGGGGGTGCCGGGCGCGGCGTCGCTCGATGAGTCCGCGATGCTGCGGCAGATCCGCGGCGACTTGGAACGGATCGCGCCGGCGACCTGGGCGGCATTGGAGTCGCTGCTGCAGTCGTTGCTGACGCAGGCGGTGCAGGCCGGCCACCGCGAGGTCGAGACCGAGGCGCTCGCGCTGCTCGTCAAGCTGCGCGAGCGGCAGGC
>MWEJ01000457.1 GCA_002071025.1 Verrucomicrobia bacterium ADurb.Bin070
TGAGTTGAGCGGGATTCTGGGCGGCAAGGCGCGCGCGACGCGCGCGGAGCAGGAGAACGCGCAGTTTGAGGCGTTCCTCGACACCGTGGCGCTGCCGGCGCTGAATGAGGTCGCTGAGGAACTCACCGGCAAGCACGGCCGCGATGCGCAGGTGCGCCGTGCGCCGGCATCGGTGACGCTGAGCGTCCGAGCGGCTGAGGTTGAGGAGATCAGTTTCCGCGTGATGAAGCATTTTGTGCAGACCGGCATCCTGCCGCGCGCCGAGGTGCGGATCAACCGCGGCACGCGCCTGGTCAAATACGAATGCATGTTTAAGGACGATCCGCAGAACTATCCGATTGCAGAGGTGACGACGCAGGAGATCATTGCCGCCTTCATTAAGTACTATCGGATGGTGATGGATCCGGGCCAGGCCAGTGCGGCGGATTAGCACTATGTTCAGGTCGATACGTTCGGACAGGCTGTGATGGAAGTTTGCGTATTGGGGAGCGGGAGCAAGGGCAACAGCATCTATGTGTCGGGCGGCGGCACGTCGCTGCTGGTGGACGCCGGACTTTCCTCGCGTGAGCTGACTGCCCGGCTGCACAAGGCCGGTCTCGAGCCGCAGTCGCTTCAGGGTATTCTGCTGACGCACGACCACGAGGACCATTACAAGGGTGTCGAGGTTTTCAGCCGCAAATACGCGCTGCCGCTGTTCGCGAACGAGGGCACCGCGTCCGGCGTCGAGGCGCGCCACCCGGGGGTTGCGCTCCAGTGGCAGATTTTTGAAACCGCCTCGGTCTTCGAGATCGGCGGCCTGCGCGTGGAGGCGTTCACAGTGCCTCATGACGCCGCCGATCCCGTCGGTTTTGTCTTTGACGACGGCGTTTCGCGCCTTTGCGTGGTGACCGATCTGGGGCAGGCCACCCCGTTGGTCTGTGCCAAGCTGGCGCGCTGCCACGCGGCGATTGTCGAGAGCAACCACGATTATGATATGCTGATGCAGTCTGACCGACCGTGGTCGCTCAAGACGCGTATCGCCGGACGCAGCGGCCATCTCTCCAACGATGACGCGGCCGCGTTGATGAGCACCACGATCCCCGGCCAGATGCATACGCTCTGGCTGGCGCATCTGAGCGAGGCGTGCAACACGCCGGCGTTGGCGCTCAACACCATGCGCCAGGCGCTCGCGAAAGCCGGACGCGCCGATGTGCGCGTGGAGGTGCTTAGCCAATCCCAGATCAGCACGCGGCTCACGTTCTGAATGCCGCCGTCGCCCGCGCGTCCGCTTTGTTGCGGTGTTGCCATAGCGCCGGACAGATGCGATGATGTCACAACCAATAAAAGAACTGTGTATGTCGGCTGGAATTTGAACGAAGCGAGGTGAGCGGATGCGAGTCAGAGGCATGAGGGTTACGGTCGCTGTTGTGGTGTTGGCGGCGGTGTGCCGGGCGCAGGAGCGGTATGTGGAGGCACCGGCGCGGACGGTGCCGGTGATCGACCGCGTGGATGTCGTGGTCGTCGGCGGCAATGAAGGCGGCATGGCGGCGGCCTGGAGCGCCGCGCGTCAGGGCGCGCGCGTCATGCTGCTCAACGAGACCACGTTTCTGGGCGGCGAAGTGATGACCAAAGACCGCTTCGATGAGCTTCGGCTGGGGCCCAAACCCGCAACGGAGTTCAGCAGGGCGCTCTTGCGCGAAGCCAGTGCGTCGCGCTATCCGGTGGTTGCGGCGGAATTGCTGCTGGAGGCCGGCGTCATGTTTCTTTACAACACGCGCCACGGCGGTGTGCTGGTCGATGGCCAGAACCGCTTGTGCGGCGTGGTGACCGCCAACAAGGCCGGCCTGCAGGCGGTGATCGCCAAGGTGGTGATCGACGCCACGCCTGCGGGGGCGGTCGCCGAGGCCGCCGGCGCGCGCCGCGAGGCATGGGGTGTGGAGACGCTGCGCGTGTCGCGGCCGCGCCGTTCGCCCGACCGCAAGACGCGCGAGGTGGTCGAACAGGACGTGCCCATGACGGCCCTGACGTGGCCGGCGATCAACCGTGCCGAGCAC
Organism: Verrucomicrobia bacterium ADurb.Bin070; assembly: GCA_002071025.1. Taxonomy (GTDB): domain Bacteria; phylum Verrucomicrobiota; class Kiritimatiellia; order RFP12; family UBA1067; genus DUPH01. The sequence goes on from MWEJ01000457.1 coordinate 2,034, forward strand.
GCGCTGCGCGAAACGTGGCACACCTATGCCAGCCCGCCCTTTGCGCATGCCATGGATTTCATCTTGCCCGCTCCTTTGGCCGGCTCGGCCGCGTGGGAGGGCTCGGAGTTGCCGAAGGCCGCCAAGCTCGACCTGGGCGTCTTCAAGCCCGCGGGAACGGAACGGCTCTACGTGCTCAGCTCGGCGGCGTCGGTCAGCCGCGCGGCGGCGCGCGCGCTGATGCACCCGGTGACGCTGGCGGAGATCGGCGAGCGCGTTGGGTCGGCCGCTATGCGAGATGCGCGCGCGGCCGCTTTGCCTGCGCCCGGAAGCATCCGGGTCAAGACCGCGGCACCGGCGGCCGGCGTCGTGCCGGGGCTGGCCATCCGCCAATTGAACGAGGCCGAGCGTCCCTACCGCGCACGGCAGCGCGAGACGGTGCCGCAGGCGCGCGACGCGATTCCGGTCTGGGCGGAGTACGATGTGGTCGTGGTCGGCAGCGGGCCGGCCGGCCACGCCGCGGCCATCGCGGCGGCGCGCGGCGGCGCGCGCACGCTGATGATCGAGCAGGCGGGCTTCATCGGCGGCAGCGTGGCGCTGGGCATCAAAGGGTTCTGGCGCGGCTACCGTCGCGGCTTCAACCAAGAGTGGCGCGGCAAGGGCGAGCCTCAATATGCGCGGCTGCTGCGCGAGGCCAAGGTCGATGTCTGGTACCATTCGCTGGCCATGGGCGCGGTCATGCGCGACAAAGCGGTGGCGGGTGTCGAAGTCGCGACCTGGCTCGGGCGCGGCGTGGCGCTCGGCAAGGTGGTGATCGACGCTTCGGGCGAGGGCGACGTGTGCGCGGCGGCCGGCGCCACGTTCTTCTACCTCAACGATGA
>MWEJ01000458.1 GCA_002071025.1 Verrucomicrobia bacterium ADurb.Bin070
GTCGGCCCCGCCCGTCAGCGTCACCAGATCGGAAAGAATGTTGAGCGCTTCATCAAGCACCACATCGTCCTCTTTGCCCTCGGCTTTCGAAGCGTCCTGCTCGTCGTCCTCCAGCTTGCGCATCTCGTTTTCGGCCTTCATGAGCTTGCGCCGGGCGTTAAGCTCCAGCGGGACCTCTTTCTTCTCGTTGACCTCCTGCACGTGCCGGACCAGCGTGCAGTACCGCACGTAGCGGGCATTGTCAGCCAGGCGCTTGGCGGATCGCTCTTTCAACTGCGGCACGAACTTCACCACATCTGCCACCGGGATGTAGAGGGCCTGCTCGATCTGGGTCCACGGCAGCGAGCCCGGCAGCTTGTCCTCGCCGATGTCGAGTCCGTCCAGCGTCGAGGGGATCACGATGTCCGCGCCCACGCCTTTGCGCTGCGTGGAGGCGCCGTTGATGCGGTAGAAACTCGCGGTCGTCACTTTCATCGAGCCGAACTTCTCCGAGCCGAGCGGCATCACGGTCTGCACCGTGCCTTTGCCGTGCGACTGCGTGTCGCCCACCAGCACCGCGCGGCCGTAATCCTGCAGCGCGCCGGCCACGATTTCGGAGGCCGAGGCCGAGGCGCGGTTGACCAGCACGAGCATCGGTTTGCGGAAGGCCATCGCCGGATCCATGTTGGGCACCGGCAGCACGACGATCTGCCGCGCCTCGCGCACCTGCACGACCGGGCCGCTGCGCACAAACAGGCCGGTCAGGCTGACCGCCTCGCGCAGCGAGCCGCCGCCGTTGTTGCGCAGGTCAAGGATCAGCCCCGAGACATTCTCGCTGTTGAACGCGGCAAGCTGCTTGGCCACGTCGACGGTCGCGCTGCGGAACCCCGGCTGGTTCGGGCGCTTGTCCATGGTGCCGTAAAAGGTCGGCAGCTTGACCACGCCCAGCTTGCGCACGGCGCCGTCCGCCAGCGTCACGCGCGCCACACGGCCGGTGGCGGCCTGCTCCTCCAGCTTGACCTCGTCGCGGATGAGATCGACGATCTTGGTCGTGGTGCCCGAGGGGTCGGACGCCGGGATCACGCTCAGCACCACCTTGGTGCCCTTCTCGCCGCGGATCTTGCGCACCGCCTTGTTGAGCGGCAGATGGACGATGTCCTCGATGGTGCCGCTGCCCTGTCCCACGCCGATGATCTTGTCGCCCTTGGTCAGCCGGATGGCGCGCTTGTCGCGGTCGGCGGGCCCGCCCGGGATCACCTCCATGATCATCGCGGTGCCGTCCTCCGAGCGGAGCTGCGCGCCGATGCCGCAGAGCGAGAGGTTCATGTCGATGTCGAAATCCTCTTTGCGCATCGGCGACATATAATCGGAGTGGGGGTCGTACGCCATCGCCACGGCGCTGAGGTAGCGCTGCAGGATCGCCTCTTCATCCATGTCCTGGATGACGATCAAGAACTGCTTGTAGCGTTTGGCGACATTCTCCTGCGGCGTCAGCACGGGCGGCGTGTTGGTCGCCGCGCCGCCTGCCGCGGCGGCCGCAGGCGCGCCGTTCGTCACAGCGGCGATCTGATTGGTGGCGGCGGCGGCCGTGTTGGTCGCCGCGGCCTGATCCAGCTCGCGGCCGATGAGTTGCGCCAGCACTTCGTTCTTGACGCGCTTGCGCCACAGCTCATCCTGTTCCGTCTGCGTCGCCGGCCACGGCGCGTCTTTGCGCTTCCAGGTGTACGATTCATCCTCGTTGAACGTGAAGCTGGCGGCGAGCAGGTTGGTCACATAGGCATAGCGGTCCTCGAGCCGCGCGCGGAACACGCGGTAGACCTCGAACGGGAAGGAGACATCCCCGGACTTCACGGCATCGTCGATCCGCGTCTGCATGTTCGTGAACGCGGCGATGTCGCTCTGCAGGAAATAGCTGCGGTCGAAGTCGAACGCGGTGATCAGGTTGGTCCAGGCTTTTTGCGAGATGTCATCGCTCAGCGGATACTGCAGCAGATGCGCGGCCGGCAGCACGCGCGCCACCTTCTGCGCCACGTCGCCGTAGTGGGGCTGCGGCGCCGGCTGTCCGTTGCCGTTGCCCGCCGCCCACACGGCGGCCATCGGCGCGAGCGCCGCCATCCAGAAGATCCCTGCACGCCGCTTTATCATGAGTCTTTCTGCTCCATCACCTTAACGATCCGTTCACATTCATCCGCCGTCAAATGGCCCGCGTGCGTCACCAGCAACGACTGGAGCGCCGCAGCATTGCAGACCACCGCGTCGTCCACCGTCAAAAGTCCCGGCTCAAAGGTGTCGCTCGCAAAGCAGACCACCGGCATGCAGGGCGGCACGCTCCCCAGCCGTTCGCCCAGAAAGCGCGCCAGCGCCTGGGCCGAGCCGCGCGCCTGCCGCAGCGGCGGGCGGCTCGGCTCGACGCCGTTCACCCGCAGGCCGCCGGACTCATGCGTGACGCGCCCCGACCAGCATTTCGTCTCGATCGCAAAGAGTCCGCTCGGGCCGACCACCACGTGGTCGATGGCGCCCGGACCGCCGCAGGAAAAATCGTGAAAAACATGGTAGCCGCGCGGCAGGGCGGCCAGCAGCACGGCCACGCTCTCTTCGCCGCGCGCGCCTTTGAAAAAAGCGTCGATGCCCCGGAGGCCGTCGCGCACCGCCCAGACCAGAAACGCCGCCGCCGTTAAAAAGCCGGCTCCGGCCACGCCGGGCGTCACCTGCGGCAGGGCCGCGCCCACAAAGAGACCGCATGCGAACAGCGCGGCCAGCAAGGGCCAGAGCGCGCGCACCACACCCGCCGCGCGCGCCCGTTCGCCCGGCACGCCGTGAATCTCCGCTTTGTGTGTCTCATTCATTACGAAGTCGTGATTTTCGCCTATTCGCGCCCCAGATGCAACC
>MWEJ01000459.1 GCA_002071025.1 Verrucomicrobia bacterium ADurb.Bin070
TCCCTGTCGCCGCCTACCTGGGTGGGTCAATTCCACTGAGCAGCGCCGGGTGAATTCCGCTGAGCGCTATAGTGCGTACGAGTTCCCCCAGCAATTGCCGCTACGCAAGATCCGGCAGCACCTCCTCGAGCACGTGCGCCGACCACTCGGCCCTCCGCCTCGCCTCGCACGATGGGCACAGCTTCCGTTGGCACGGAAACGGGACCAGGTGCTCCAGTCGGCAGTCCGGACATCCGACTCGCGCGAACCCGCGCGCGAGGTCTCCGCAGGCAAGGAACCCCGCAAGCACCCGCCGCCAGTGCGGCCGCCACGGCCCGTAATTCCCCTTGAAGCGCTCCTTCCACACGCGCTCGACGGCTTCCCCCCAGTCGCTCACGAGCGCCCGGAGCAGGCTCCACGAAGCCCGCCGCGGCCTGTAGGCGGGGGCGGCGGCTTCCATGCCGCCTTCCCGCCCGCAAACATCGCGCCGGCGCCACGCCTCAGGACCCCTGCGCCGTGGAAGCATCTTTCCTCCGGCGGCAACCTCCCCCGACCGCGGCCATGAGCGCAGGCGCCCCCGCGTCCAACTCCGCCCCCTCCGCACGGACTCGAAGCTCACCTATTCGAAGCTCACCTTCGCCCTGCGGCCCTCCGCAGAGCTTTCGGCTTCCACCGATTGCACCACACCGCGTGTGATCTTCCACTTAGACTCGCCCGGATCGGCGGCTCCGGTGCATTCACTTGCTATGCACGGTTTGCGAGGGAAGGGTGTGGGCGAATTACCGCCAAGCTTTCCAAACCGAGTTTGGTTGAACCCTCATTTTGGTGGATGGTCACGCCCAAAGCCAGCGATCCGATTTAGGACGAAATACAGTTGGCGATGCCAGCCGGTGATAGGGATGAGAGCGGGGGGCATCCAACGGGGTGGCAGTTAAGCACTTCGGCCGACATAACATTTATTACGTGTGCATTCTGGATTACAAGACCGACTTGCGGTACCAGTCGGTGAATGGATAAACACCAGCTTTCTTCAACGCAGTTTCGACGCGAGTCCGATGGCCAGAGCGACATACGGACAGTTCGTCAGCAGTGATTCCTAGGCACAACAGTAATCCCGCATTGCGATCACGGACTATGAGTCGCGCATAGTCGCAAAACAAAAACGCGGCAATCGTTGAACCGTCGGGCGTAGCCGAGCCAATGTCCATTGTTTCGCCGGGATTTAGCGCACATCGGAGCGTATAGTGTGCAAGTTTGGAAATGATGTGCGCCCCCCTTTCATCATCTTCGCGGGAACAGATCATTAATTCGTAGGCCCCTTGCTTGTTGGGGAGTTGACGATCGTGGCCAATCAATTCCGATGTCACGGCAACGATGCCATCAACGTGATTACGGAAGTAGATGATATCCGCACCCCCGCCCACTTCAGCACCGAAGTCAAATGGAACGGTACTGTGCCCCACAATGCCAGTGGATTTACCCAACACGCTTTCAATTGCAGCAACACGCGCGTCCCACCAGCGCACCCATTCGTCGTCTTGATCCGGAAGACTGGAACGATCTTCTTCTTTCGGCCTACAGCCCTGGATCATGCTTCCTGCTATTGCACCGGCTCCGGCAGTAGCTGTTGATTTTAAAAAATCCCGACGACTGGTTTTCATGGTAATTCCTCTTTTCCTGTTAGCTGATCAATTTAATCTTTAATAATTCAACTATACATGAAAAACTATGATTTTGACAGTGGCACACGGAAAACAGCCTTCCTTCTCTTGCCTTTCATAAAAAACACAACAGAAGAGAAAGAGAATAAACCGGAGACGTCGGCGGACAAAGTAAGAAAATTAAGACCCATACGCCTTCTCGTTCATCCATAGGACTTCTCGTTGGCGTTTTCATCATCGACGATGCTAATTGAAACGCCGCCGGGCGTCAAGCAACATACGCGGGAGCCCCGAAACCGCCGCGGGCGAGTCGGCGCGCACTCCGCGCGGGGAGCGCGCCGGGCTTGCCAGCGGCGCCGTCAGGCTCCCGCGAGGGGCGAGGGAAAGACAGCACGGATGGCCCCCCAAAACCGGCCTGCGGCTGGCCCAACTCCTCGCGACGCATCTCCACATAGGACGTTCCCGCGGAGGGCCAGGCGAAGGTGCCTTTCTCGAGAAGCCTGGAACAAAGCCAGAAACCGCCGTGATCCCAGACGAGGATCTTAAGGCGGTTGTGTTTACGATTGGCGAATACGAAGAGCTGCCCGCGCAGCGGGTCCTTCTTCAGCTCGTGACGCACGATCGTGGCCAGCGTGTCGTAGGCCTTGCGCATATCGGTGGGTCCCACGACGAGAAAGATCCGCGTGGCGGCGAACCTCAGCATCGTTAGTCGAGGACCGCGACCAATCGCGCCACGGAAACCTCATCGAAGCCTTCCGAGAGCCGCAGCCGACGCTGGTTCGTGAGCACTATCTCGTAGACGGCGCCGACGGGCACGGCCGCGGAGCTTTCGGCTCCCACCGATTGCACCACACGTACCGGAACAAGCGACCGCGTCAACGCCGTGCGCTCTACCGAGCCGCCCTGCTCCCGGCGTCCCATTCCCACCGCATTTGATCGCGTCGCAATCTCCCTCTTCCACCAATAGTACTGCGCTCGGGAGATCAAGTGCCGGCGGCAGAAGGCGGCATGCGTCAAGCCGCTTGTCTTTTGTTCGGCGAAGATGCCACGCCAGTACGCTTCTCGTTGCCGGCGCCTGTGTTTTGCCGCGCTACGTTCCGGAGCGCTCATCGCCATGGTATACCTCCATGGCGGTGATTATGTGTCGTGTCCCTCAAGATCTTGCCGCTTTTTGTGATCGAAATTCCGCAAGTGACGGGGTAGTCGCGAGGACCTC
>MWEJ01000460.1 GCA_002071025.1 Verrucomicrobia bacterium ADurb.Bin070
CGGCGCCCCGAACCTTGAGATCAGCAGCCCGGCCTTCTCCGCTTCAGGCGTTCCGGACACGGCAAGTCCCGTGAAAATTCTTTCCAGCGCCGGCAGCAGCTCTCGCGAAACGGCGATGCCCGCGCCACCCTGCTTTTCCCGCTTGGGAAACACCCAGAAATCCCAGGTGTTGCGGACAGCGTTGTCGGCACGGGGTAGGGACGCCTCGCCGAGGCGTCCGCCGACAGCTTGGGGAACCACCACGTCAAGCACAGCGTGGACAGGCTTCGCCACATCCGGGATCGCGATCGCCGCTTCCGCAAGCAGGCGCGTGCCGCCAAGCTCAACATCGCCGCCGTCACATTCGCCCTGCGCGAGCACGGCGTCCTCCGCACGCAAGGTCCATCGGACATGCGCTTTGTCCAAAGGCTTCTCGCCGTAGTGCGCGATCCAGAAGCCAGCCTTTACGGTATCGCCAGAGACCGCAATCCGGTCCCCCGGTTCAGTCGTGAGCAACAGTGCGGTCGGCCCGTTGAACAGCCGGAACGATTCGGCGGTCGCCCCGTTACGCTTGGGTTCCCAGAACCCGTTGAACAGGCCCTGAGCGCTGTACGTCTTGCCCTGTTGCACGATGACGTCCACGAACGTCCAGAAACAGTACCCGTCGCAAGCCGGATCCATGCGGGCCGACTCGATGCCTCGCTTCTGGTAGACCGCTTGCAGCGCGTGCTGCGCGTCCTGCAGTGCGTCGCCCCAGCGCCGGTCCAGCCCGGCCCCTTTCAGCCACTCGTCACGCGTGGCCAGCGAGACCGGCGGCAGCATCGCTCCTGAGAAACGACCTTCCAACCGCGGGTCCTGCTTGACACTCAGATTGAGATATTCGTGGGCCACAAACGGCATATCCGTCTTGACGCTTCCCGGTGCCCATACGTTGATCGGTCCTCCTGTAAAATCCGAATTTTCCTTGTCGAGAAACGTGGCGCCCCCCGATTCGCAATCTTGGTGCATCATCAGGCGGTCCGGATCGAGCCGTTTCGCCAGTTGATAGATCTCCTTGTCCAGCGGCCTCCCCAGAAATCCCTCGTTGCCCGTGCAATAGGTGGTGAACGACACGTAACGGCGGTAATGCGTGTAGAGTTCCTTCAGGTCGCGCATCGGATCGAAGGTGAACGCTTCGGTCGGATAGTCGCCGTAATAGGGCAGCTCGGGCTGGATCATGATGCCCGCCTCGTCCGCAGCCTCAAAGTATTCGGGCAGCTCGCAGTGCGTGTGCAGGCGCACGTAGTTGAATCCGGCGGCCCGCGCGAGCTTGAGATGCCTGAGGTGCTCCGCTTTCGAGGCCGGCGAGACCAGCGTCAGCGGATACACGAAATCGTCGCCGAACCCGCGCACGAAGAACGGCTTGTCATTCAGAAAGAAACGGTCGCCGCGCACCTCGATCTTCCGAATGCCGAAACGCTCCGTCCAGCCGTGCACCGGCGTCTCTCCCTCGCACAGCGTGATCTCCGCCACATAGAGATTCGGCGCTTCCGGCGACCAGGGCAAAAAAGGGTCAAGTTGCACCCGGCAACTGACTTCGGCACTCTTCCTGCCTTCCGCGAACGTGATCGCCGCCTCGCCGACTGCCGATTGCTGACTGCCGACTGCCGGCTGAACCTTCACGCGCAATACGGGATTCTTCAACCTGCCCGCCTCTATGGCCGTCGCGATTGTCGCATGCACCTCTGCGGTTTGTTGATCGAAATCGCCTCGCACCCACGCATCGTCGATACGCATTTCCGGGGTGGCCTCGATTTCGACATCGCGGTAAAGCCCGCCGAACCGGTGGTGTGCGCTCATTAAGCCTTTCCGGCTCGGCAACACGTTGTTGACAGCCGCGACCACCACCGCCTGTGTGCCGGGCCGGACGAGATCAGTGATGTCGTACTTATAGGTGCCGCAATAATTGTCCACCCAGGCGACGGGCGTGTTATTGACCCAGAACCAGCCCTGCGAACGCACGCCGCCAACCTTCAGCCAAACCCGTTTCCCCTGCCACGCGGCGGGGACATCGACTGTCTTGCGGTACCAGGCTTCCCCCTGATAGATGTGACGCAACGGCTTGGCGCAGTGGTCCCACTTGCAGTCCCACGAATCGCCCATGCCGGGTTCGCCCACGCCCTGCGCCTCCCAACAACCCGGCACCTGGATCGTCCGAGATCCCGGCCACGCCTTCGCATAAAAGGCCCGCCATTTCGGATGCCGGTTCGGTGACACACCTTGCGTGACGAATTCCCACTCGCCGCGCAGCGACACCGTATCCTGTAACGGCGAACGCGCGACTGGATTCACCACCGCAGGCAGCGCCTTGCGATAACCCCACGTGTCCACGCCGGAGAGAGAGCCTTCTTCGGCGGCCGCGCAAAACGCAGCCCCCGTCAGCGCGATCATACCGGCAACTCGTGTTCTCTTTGTCATCAGTTCTCCCCCCTTATCGACACATCATGCCTCAATAGGCTACAACACCCACGACAGCCCTGTAAATGGCTTCTGCCCAATACTGTCCCAAGAGTGCGGCACCTGCTTCATTCGGATGGATATGGTAGAGCGCGTTGACCAAGAGCGTCAGGTTAGTCCCATACTGGCACGGGGTAACCGAGATCGAATCATTCGCACCGATCATGACTGAGAACAGCAGACACCCTGGCGTGTTAGTATAAGCGTCAGCCGCCAGCCGTAAGTGTGGCCACGCACTGTCGGGAGCATCCGGCAGGAACTGATCGGTTCTGAAGCCATTCTTTCCGCAGTTCGCGAAACACACACTCGAAATTCCGGGAGCCGCCTGAAGGAATTTCACGGCATGCGTGGGCGGAGCCTCATTCTCGGGATTATTCA
>MWEJ01000461.1 GCA_002071025.1 Verrucomicrobia bacterium ADurb.Bin070
TCGCCGCGGGACAGCGCGGGTTCAATCACGCGCGCGACGTGTTGCGCCCTACTGGCCAGAAACAGCAGCACCTCGGCCCGCGGCTCCGGAGATTCGCCCGAGCCGTCATGCTGCAGCAGACGACGGATCGCCTCGCCCAGCGGGGTGCCTCCCGGCTCGCGTGTCAGCGTCACCACGATGCCGCGCGCGCGCAGACGCTCAGCCAGCAGCCGGATGTGCGTGCTCTTGCCGCTGCCCTCAGGCCCTTCAAAGGTAATAAAAACGCCACGGCTCATGTTACAACTTCTTCAGTTTCTGCCCCTCTTTGGAATCGCGGACTTCCCACCCCTTGGTCGCCAGTTCATCGCGCAGGCGGTCGGATTCCGCCCAGTCCTTGGCGGCGCGCGCCGCCGCGCGAGCTTCAGCGAGCGCGGTGACCGCGGCGGGCACCGCCTCCGCGCGATCCGCCCGTCCGAAGCGGATCACGCCGAGCACGCTATCCATCCGGTCGGCCAGCGCCAGCAGCGCCGCCGCATCGGTCGCGGCCAGCGCGCCGGCGCGCAGGGCGCTGTTGCTGCCGCGCACCAGCGCGAACAGCGCGGCAAAGGCCTCCGGCATGTTCAGGTCGTCGTTGACCGCCGCCGCAAATGCGTCACGCGCCTCGGCCGCCCAAGCCGGCACGTCGACCGCAGGCGCGGCCCCCGCCGCACGCTCACCGAGCGCGTCCACACACTCATCCACGCGGGCCAGCGCGGCGCGCGCCGCGTCCAGCGCGTCAAAGGTGAAGTTCAGCGCCTGCCGGTAGTGCCCGTTGATCAGCACGGTGCGGATCTCGCGCCCGCTCCACCCCTTGTCCACCAGGTCGCGCAGCGTGAAAAAGTTGCCGAGCGATTTTGACATCTTCTCGCCGTTGACACGCAGATGGGCGCAGTGCATCCAATACGTCACAAACGGCTTGCCGGTCGCACCCTCGGCCTGTGCAATCTCGTTTTCATGATGCGGAAAAAGGTTGTCGATACCGCCAGTGTGCAGGTCGAACGTCTCACCCAGATAACGCATGGACATCGCCGAGCACTCCAGATGCCAGCCCGGGCGCCCCCGTCCCCACGGCGACTCCCACACCACGTCGCCGTCGCTGGCATCCCAGCCCTTCCACAGCGCAAAGTCGCCGTAGCTCTCTTTCTCATACTCGTCCTGCGCCACGCGCGCGCCGGCCCGCAGATTTTCGCGGTCGAGGTGCGCCAGCTTGCCGTAGCCCTGCAGTTTGCCCACGCTGAAATAGACCGAACCATCCTCGGAGGTGTAGGCCAGCCCGCGCTCGAAGAGCTTGGCGACCAGCGCGATCATCTCGGCAATGTGGTCCGTCGCCGCCGGATAGTGCTCGGCCGGCTGAATGTTCAGCGTCTTGAGATCATCAAAAAACGCCTGAATGTAGGGCTGGGTGAAGCTTTTCAGCGGCACGCCCGCCGCCAGCGAGCCGCGGATCGTTTTGTCATCCACATCGGTCAGGTTCATGACCTGCGTCACCCGAAAGCCGTTGAAAAGCAGGGCGCGCCGCAGCACGTCTTCGAAGGTGTACGCGCGGAAATTGCCGATGTGAGCGAAGTTGTAAACGGTCGGTCCGCACGTATACAGCTTCACGTGGCCGGGCTCGATCGTGCGCAGTTCCTCTTTGGAGCGCGACAGACTGTTGTAAACCTGCATGGTCATTGATCTCCTGAAAGGTGGGTTGCAGAGGTACGGCAGACCGTGGCGACCGCCATGGCGACGATACCCTCGCGGCGTCCTACGGCATCCATGCCCTCGTTGCTTTTGGCTTTGACCGAGACGCGCGACGGCTCGATTCCCATGACTTCGGCCAGCCGTGCCCGCATCGCCGGGACATAAGGGGCCAGGCGCGGCGCTTCGGCCACGACCGTGGCGTCCGTATTGAGGATGCGCCAGCCTGCCTGCATCAGACGGTCCGACACCCGGCGCAGCAGCAGCGTGCTATCCGCGTCTTTCCATTGCGCATCGCGGTCGGAAAAGTGTTGGCCGATATCGCCGTCCGCAACCGCGCCGAGCAGCGCGTCGCACAGAGCGTGGATCAGCACGTCGGCATCGGAATGACCCGCCAGCCCGCAACAGTGAGGGATTGCCACCCCGCCGATGACCAGCCGCCGCCCCTCGGTCAACCGGTGCGAATCATACCCTATTCCCGTTCGAATCATGGGCGCTACTATACCCGATTTGCGCACGGCCAACAACGCTTCAATGGAATTATAAGGGTGCGCGATTGGCGCAGAAAGCATGGCCACCGGGCTTGGGAAAGGATCTCGCTCAGAAATACGCTCCCTTGGGAACAGGATGGCCATGCCCCCCGAGGGTGTGATAATCTTGGTAAGCATTGTATAGGGGGATTTCTTTGATATGCGTCTTTCATGGCAAAAGGGGTTCACAGCCCTGTGTTTTTCATGCGCAACGGCGTGCCCGGCCGTTGAGATGACGCGCATGCTGCAGGTCGAGGGCGAAGGCGGCGCACCGGTCACCGCCACGACCACCCTGTTCATGGAAGACCGCTTCACCGGATTCACGCTCGCCGATGCGTCGGGCAGCCCGCGTCCTTGCCATCTGCTCAACCGCGACGGCAGCCGGATCAGCATCCATTTTGACGCCAAAGCCGGCGAGCGACTCACTGTCCGCCCCTCCGCCGACGCGCCGCTGCCCGGGCCCGCCTTCACGCACCGTTCAGGCTTGCTGCATCTGGTGAAACGGTATGACGGACGAACCGTCAACACCGTCGCCGAATTTGAGACGCTGTGGCAGCAGGCTGTTTTTGAAGGAGGTCGTTTCGCCGA
>MWEJ01000462.1 GCA_002071025.1 Verrucomicrobia bacterium ADurb.Bin070
TGAACGCGCCGTTGAGCACGAGGGTGCCGGCATTGGGATAGATCTGGCCGATGTAGCTGACCGCCGGCGCGACGAAACTGGTTTTTTCAACGACAATCCTGTCCAGATTGACCGTTATGCCGCCCGTGAGGGTCACCGCGTCTTTGGCATAACGGATTCTCATGGCTGGCACCCATTATGCGTGGAGGGCGAAAAGAGTCAACGCCGTAAAGCGAAAATGTCGTAAAGCGAAAAATGGTGATAGCGGGTAGCCGGGAAGACAAGGAGGAGGGAGGAGGGAGAGAACAGGAACACTCAACGTTCAACGTGCAGCGCTCAACTTGAAACCAGGAACCAGAAACCCCAACGCTCCGTGAAACGGATGCGCCCCAGGTTTCGGGTTTCGGCAATTCCTCCTTTCTCCTTCCTCCTTCCTCCTTCCTCCCTGTATAATGTCGCCCATAAAGCCATGAAGAAAAAAAACGTTATCGGGTTGGCGGTGGCCGGCTGCATCGCCTGTGTGTTGATTCTCATCGCGTGGCCGCGCCGGGCCGCGCCCGTCGCGAACCCCGGTGATGCCGACAAAGACTTGCCGGCGCGCGTGGCAGCATGCCCGCGACCGGCGCTTGCCAACCTGCCGCAGCTCGCGGCGGGTGCGGCGCAGAACGAAGTGACGAACACGCCGGACGCCGACCCGGACGCCGAGCCGGCGCGCTTGGACGAGGCGGCCCTCGAACCGCTGCGCCGCGCGTTCGTCGCGCCGCGCTTCAGCGAGGACCCCGCCCTGCCGCGCGAGCGCCAGACCCTGCTCTCCAACCGCCTGATCGTCAGTCCCGAGAAGCGGTCGATCCCCGACGCCGCCTCGGGCCGCCAGAGCCCCACGCCGCGCGGCACCACGCCGTTCATCGTGCAGTTCAACACGCCGGTTTCCGACGCCGCGCGCGCACTTTTGACCGAGACCGGCGCCCAGGTGCGCGGCTTCTTCCCCAACAACGCGATGCTCGCCGAGCTGACCCCGGCCGCGCTCGCCGCCCTGCAGGAGGTCGCCCAAGTGCAGGGGGCCGCCGAGTTTCTGCCCGGCGACAAAGTGCAGCCTTTTCTTGCGTCGCTGATCGCCGCGTTCCCCAAAACGCGCGCGCTGCGCGTCTCGATCCAGACCTTGGCCCCTGAGGACGCCGCGCCGCTCGCCGCCGTCGTGCAGCGGCTGGGCGGCGAGGTCGAGGCGGCCAGCGCCGGCACGCGCTGGGGCATCGTGCAGGCGGTGCTGCCGCTCGGCGCGGTCGCCGACCTCGCCGCTCGCGGCGAGGTGCAGTGGATCGAGGAGCGGCCCGAAGTCCAGCGCCGCAACGACAAGGCCGCGGCCGCCGCACACCTCAACGCGGTCACGGCCTGGAACGCCTGGGGCCTCACCGGCAAGGGGCAGGTGGTCGGCCACGCCGACACCGGGCTCGACACCGGCATTCTGGCCACGATGCACCCCGATTTCCAAGGCCGCGTCCGCGCCCTGATCGCGCGCGGCCGCCCTGACGATCCTTCCGACCCTGACGGGCACGGCACCCACACCGCAGGCTCCATCCTCGGCGGCGGCGCCGCGAGCGCCGGCCAGTTCCGCGGCGTCGCTTACGAGGCGGATCTGGTGCACCAGTCGGTCGTCAACGCCTACGGCTCATTCTCGGGCTTGCCCGTGGATCTGTATGACCTCTACGCCGAGAGCCATGCGCTGGGCGCACGCATCCACTCCGACAGTTGGGGCTCCAGTACCTACGGCCTCTACGACAACCGCTGCCGCGCCACCGACCTTTTTGCCTGGGACCATCCCGACCACCTGGCGGTCTTCGCCTCCGGCAACGACGGACGCGACAGCAATGCCGACGGCAAGGTCGACAGCGACGCCATCGGGTCACCGGCCGCGGCCAAGAATGTGCTGACCGTCGGCGCAACCGAGAACGACCGGCCGGCCGGCAGCGGCGGCTACTCCTCCTATTCGTGGGGCAGCGCCTGGCCGGCGCGCTATCCCAAAGAGCCGCTCAAAACCGATCTGATCTCCTACAGCGCCACCCCCGTACCGGAGTACCGTCAAGGCATGGCGGCCTTTTCCAGCCGCGGCCCCACCGACGATGGCCGCATCAAGCCGGAGGTCGTGGCCCCGGGCACCGATGTGATTTCCACCAAGTCCTCGGTCGGCGGAAACGTTTGGGCTGCCTACTCACCGAACGACCGCTACTGTTTCGGCGGCGGCACCAGTATGGCGACCCCCCTCGCCGCCGGCGCGGCGGCGCTGCTGCGCCAGTACGCCGCAGAGCGCGCCGCCATCACCAATCCCTCTGCCGCGCTGCTCAAAGCCATGGTCGTGGGCGGCGCGCGCACGCTCGCCCCAGGCCAGTACGGCAGCACCAACAGCACTCAGGAGATCCCCTTCGCCTCGCCCAACGCGGTCGAAGGCTGGGGCCAGCCGGATGTCGCCGGCACCGTGCATCCCGAGGGCCGGATGGTGCGCCTGTTTGACCGTATCGGACCGTCGGGCGGCGCCACCAACGCCTTCGACGTGACCGTGACGGCCGCCGGCACGCCGCTCGACATCGCCCTGTGCTGGATGGACTACCCGGCCACCGCGGGCGCGGGCATCACGCGCGTCAACGATCTGGACCTGCTGGTGACCGCGCCGAATGGCGCCCCGCTCTATCCCAACGGCGGCAGCGCGCGCGACAGCCTCAACACGGTCGAGACCGTGCGCGTGCCCGCCGCGCAGGCCGGCGTTTACCGGATTCAGGTGATCGGCGCGTCCGTCCCCTACGCCGGCGGCGCAGCCGGTCTCTACGTGCGCGGCGCGATC
>MWEJ01000463.1 GCA_002071025.1 Verrucomicrobia bacterium ADurb.Bin070
CGCTGCTGAACACATGCCTGAACGGTCTGTCTGTCGGATCGAACACCTCGGCTTCGGGCGCGGCACTGAGCACGGACCAGCAATTCCGGATCGGGGCAATGCTGGGTGCCGTGACTGGACGGCCGAAGGCGGACATTGCCGAGGTGATCGTCTACAACCGGGCGCTGAACGACGCGGAGCGGGTCATCATTCAGAACGCGCTGGCGGCGCAGTACGGACTCGCGCTGGGCGCGAACGACCTGTATACCGGCAAGGATGTGGCCGAAGGCAACTTCGATCTGGATGTGGTCGGCATCGGCAAGTTCGCGGATACGGGTGCGACGGCGCAACCCGGCGTTGCGCTGGAGAGCGGCGACGCGCGCGGATTGAGGCTGACCGCGTTGAACGGGTCGCTGGCGACCGACGGCGAGTTCCTGTTCGCCGGTCACAACAGCCTCGACAACGCCTGGACCGGTGACGACACGGACGGCTTGACCTGCGCGCGGCGCTGGCAGCGGAGCTGGAAGGTGCAGAAGCTTTCCGCCGACGGGCTCGACGCGCGGCTAACCTTCGATTTCACGGCGGCGGGCGGGGTCAAGTTCGTGAGCGGTGCGCCGTACCGTCTGCTATACCGGGCGGATGCAACGTCTGCCTTTGCCGCGCTGGCGGCCAACGCCACGGAAGACGGCCAGAGCGTGTATTTTGATGTGGCGGACAGCGCGCTGCTTTCGGGCGAATACACGCTGGGGGCCGCTGAAGTGACGCAGCCGGAGCCCGGCCTGAACGACGGCTTGACGCTCTGGTTCCGAGCGGACACGGTTTTGAGCGGGGAAAGCGCGACCAACGGGGCGCCGGTGGCGGCGTGGAGTAATTTTGGCAGCCTGACGGAAACCGCCGATGTTGCGGCGGCGGCTGAAGAGAATCGCCCAGCCTACCGGGCGGAGGGCTTTGAGCGGGCGAGTGGCGTGTACGAGCCTGTGGTGCGCTTCAACTGGGATGCGGCGCTGAACGCGCCGACCGCCGATAACCTGCACCGGCTGACCACTGGCGAAAGGGTCACGGACTGCGGCATAACAGAGGACTCGACGTGGTTTCTGGTCTTTAAGACCTTGGCAATGAACAGGGATCTCGGCATTTTCGGCGGCAGTGACAACGAATCCCGTTTTGGCGCGTTTTTCGTCGGCAATCTGGACAACCGCCTGCGTTTTCAGAACAACATGTATGCGTACCAGGTCTACGAGTACAACATACCGGAGCAGACGGTGATGGTGATGGACAGCAGGCGGTACGGGCCGAAAGCGGAGGCTTATTTGAGCACGCGCGGCAACGGGAAGCCCGGCGGCGACTTCGCGCTGGATGAGGGCAATGTGTTTGCCGCGACGGCGGCGCAGTTCCGCATCGGCAACCAGCACTTCGCCTCGCCCTCCAACAATCTGGTCGGCGACGTGGCGGAAATCCGCGTGTACAACCGGGCCCTGAACGATGCCGAGCGCGTGATCGTGCAGAACCATCTGGCGGCGCGTTATGGCAAGACGCTTGAGGCTTACGATGTCTACAAGGGCAAGGAGGCGGCTGCGGGCGACTACGATCTGGACGTGGTCGGCATCGGCTGCATGACCGAGTCCGGATTGGCCAAGGTTCCCGGTTCGGTGACGGACAGCGGGGATCTGGCGGGGTTGCGCCTGCTCGCCCTTGGCGGCACGCTGGCGAGCCACAACGAGTTTGTTTTCGCGGGGCACCGGACAGCGGCCAACGCATGGACGTCAGACAACACGGACGGCGTCACCTGCACATACCGCTGGTCGCGTGACTGGTATGTCAATCGCTCGTCATCTACGGTAGCGTTGCAGCCGTCCAACGACGGGATTGATGTGAGGCTGGTCTTCTGCCGGCTGAGCGGCGGCATTGCGGAGCCGCCGTACGGCGGGGATTACCGGCTGCTGTTCCGGCGCAAGCTGACGGATGCGTACGAGGCTTTGCCGGTGGCGGCGCAGGCGCAGGGCGGGCTGCTGGCGTTTGATCTGACCGCCGACTCGTTGGTCAACGGTTACTACACGCTGGGTACTGGCGTTGGCGCGCCTGATCTGGCGGGAGCGTCATTATGCGCGGGTATCGGACGCGGACTGCGGGCGTGGTTCCGCGCTGCGGACGCGGTGACGCTCGACGGTGGCGCGGTAGCCGAATGGGGCAACCTGGGTTTGAGCGGATCTGTGCTAGACGTACAGCCCTCCAGCGGTGCGCCTCAACTGGTTTCGTCAGGATTTGAACGTGCTGCCGGTGTCTATGAGCCCGCTGTGCGGTTCAGCAACAACGAACGTCTGGTCACGGCCGGATTGACGGATTTCGATGTGGTCGACAGCTTGACCTGGTTCGTCGTGCTGCGTCCTGACGGAACGTTAAGTTCACGCGCCAACACAGGTGTTTTCGGACTGGATAATGACGGCACCTCACGGCTCGGCGCCTTTTTCACCGGCACCGCTCCGTTCTATCCTTTGCGCGGGCACGCTTTTTGTGACAATAATATTCAGCAGTTCTGTCAAACCACAACGCTGGTGCAGAACGTGACGCAGATTGCCGACCATCGCCGTTTGCGGCTGGTTTCCAGCTACGCGATAGAGGCCCGTCTCAACGGGGGGTTGGGAGAGCGCAAGACCGGATCGCAAGCGGCTCCGCAGGCAGGGCGGTTCAAGATCGGCCACATGTTAGCCGATACTTGGGGGTCGGCGTTCAAGGGGGATTTCGCCGAACTGCGCGTCTACAACCGCGCGCTCATGGACGCCGAGCGCGTTATCATACAGAACCATCTGGCGGCACGGTATGGCGCGGAGCTG
>MWEJ01000464.1 GCA_002071025.1 Verrucomicrobia bacterium ADurb.Bin070
AAAGTGTCGCCCCGCGCCTGACTACCGGATTTTGCGCAAAATAATTATTGGTTTTGCGCAACGGTCACTGCAGGAAAAGAAGCGTGCCGACCGACGCGATCCGCGCGCTCAGCGTGCCGGCGCTCTGCACGAGGGTCACGTCGCCGACCGGCACGTCGCCGCTGACGGCGAGCGTCCAGTCCGCGAAGCCCTCGCCCGCGAACGCGCCGCAGGTGATCAGCGGGTAGAGGCCTGCCGGCAGCCGCGCCGCGAAGGTCAGGTTGACCGTGCCGCCGGCGGCGACCGCGAGCGTGCCGGGGATCGCGAGTGACGGCGAGACAGTCGCCTGGCCGAGCGCGTTGGTGCCGAGCGTGAGATCAAAAGTGTCGGTTGAGAGCGTGACCGTGCCGGAGAAGGTTTCGGCGAAGGCCGGCAGCCGGTCGGGTGTGGTGGCGGCGACCGTGCCGTTGCCGTCCACGCTGGCGCCGGAGAAGTCCATGTAGCCGTCGCGTGCCTTGCCCAGCCATTTGCTCATCAGGTAGGCCTCGATGTCGGCGTGCGCGGCGTCGTCCAGCGCGCTCTCGAAGAGGATGATCTCGCCGAGGCGCTCGCGGTTGGGCGTGGCCGGATTGTCGCCGCCGAAAAAGCCGAAATAGCCGGCTTGAAAGACACCGTCCGCCTGGAAGGAGAGCAGCTCCTCCGTCGCGCGGAAGCCGTTGCTCGCGCCGTTGACCGGCTGGCCGTCGAGCCAGGTCGGCGCGTCACGAACGATATTGGTGGTCCCGCTGCCCCAGATCGGCGCGGCATAGGATTGTCCGTCACGCCGGATCACTTGGTCGGCGTATACATTGTAGGTGATCGGCACGCCGCCGCCGCGCGAGCTGTCCAGCACGATGAAGCCGGTACGCACGTTGGTGACGGCGTTCTGCGTGTATTCGGTGCCGAGCTTGCTGAGGTCGCGCATCATGCGCAGAGTGTTGCCGCGGCTCTCATCGTAGATGTTCTGGTAATCGAGCCAGTGGAGCGTTTCACCCCGGGGCCCGGCGGCTGCGGCCAGCCAGGGCCGGCGGTCGACCTGGGTGGTGTTTGTGCCCGAGCAGGTGCCCAGCAGATAGAGGCCGTCCGACTCGCGGTCAAGCAGGCCGGTGACGGCCAGCGGCCGGGTGGGCGTGTAGGCGGCGCCCAGCACGACGCGGTTGGTCTGGCTCGGGTCGAACCAGGCGGATCGTCCGGCGGCGGGCACGGCCTCGGGGCCGGGCGGAGCGGGCAGGTCCGCGACGCGCAGCGTGCCGCCACTGAGTTGCAGGGTGCCGCGGAAGAGTCCGCCGGGCGTGAAGGCGGAGCTGTCCGCCAGGCGCACGGTGCCTTCGCCGTAGAGCTGGCCGACGGTGAAGCCCCGGCCGATCTCCAGCTCGGCGCCGGTCGCGACCGTGGCGGACGGCACATGCGCGTTGGCGTACGTCAGCGCCCATTTTTCGGCCAGATAGGCCTCGGCGGTCATGCGCTCGAGGTCGGAGAGGGCGTTGGTGTAGACCAGCACTTCGCCGTAGTTCTGGCCGCCGGCGGTCTGATAGTCGGAGCGCCAGCCGAGCGCGTTGACGGTCTTGCCCTGCGTGTTGAGGGTCAGGATCTGGTAGCCGCCGTTGAAGCCGGTGTTGGTGGCGGTCACCGCCACGCCGTTGGTCCAAGCCGGATAGAGGGCGGCCAGGATGGGCGTGGCCGGGTTACGGTAGTCGGACGCAGTCGAGCCGGCGCGCCGCAGATTCCAATCGCCGCCGACGGCCGCCGCGCCGCCGCCGTTCTGGCTGCCGAACATCATCACGACGTGCTGCGGGGTGAGATTCGTGGAGAGCGGCAGGCGCCGCGCCTCCAGGCGGCTGCCGTATTCAGCAGAGAGATAGGTCTGATACGAACCCATCGAGACCACCGGCAGGCCGTTCTGGTTGTTGGTCATGACGTAGGGATAGACCTGATAATTGTTGTCGCCGCGTGTGTTGATGCCGTAGTAGGGCGCGCCCGGCCGGCAGTCGTTCCAGCGCTGGATGACCATGAAGGTGTTGGTGAAGACATAACTCTGGTACTGGGTGAAGACGCCCGGGGCTGCGGCGTCGAGCCAGAGGGCCGGCCGGCTGCCGAGCACGCCGGCGGGATCAGGCGCGGCGACGGTCAGCTTGCCCGCTTCGACACGCATGCCGCCGGCGGCCGAGCTGAAAACAATGTGCATCGCCTCGGGGCCGTCTTTGACCAGCGAGCCGGGGCCGCTGAGCTGCGTGACCGTGGCCGCGCCGGAGACCGCGAACGCGCCGGCGTTCAGATACAGGGCGTCGAGGACGGTGCCGCTGCCGAGCGCGAGGGAGGCGGTGTTGCTGAGGCGGACGGCCGCGCCCGGTTCGACGGCGTCAACGGTCACGGTCAACTGGTGTACGGCGTTCAACGTGGCGCCTGCCGCCAGCATGCCCACGCGCAGCGTGCCGGCACCGTTGACTGTGATGGCCCCCTCGACCCGATCCACCTCCATCGCCTGGAGGGCCGGGATATACAGTGTGTTGCCGGTGCCGGTGCCGATCAGGGTTTTGACGAAGGCGGTCGTGGGTTCGGTCGGGTAGCCGGTCGGATAAAGGCCGAGTGTCGTGTTGTTTTGCACCGTCACGGTGTTGTTGGAGTCGCCGGCCGTGGCTTGGTGGAAGACGAACACATTGCCGCCGCCGCAAACGACCTCGCCGACGAAATCGCAAGGCTCAAGAATCGGCACTTCACGAGAATCTGTGGGTGTACTCGGGCGGCATAGGCAGGTCGCCCAAGGCGTGAAACAAGGCGATTCT
>MWEJ01000465.1 GCA_002071025.1 Verrucomicrobia bacterium ADurb.Bin070
GACCGGCTGCAGCGCGGCGGGGTTCGAGGCGCACCTGCTGACCAGCCGCGTGCAGAAGGTTCAGCGCTACAGTTTCCAGCGGACCTTTTCCGAAGTGTACCGTCTGACCCCCGAGGCCGATGCCTGGCGCACGGGCGGGCCTGTGACGCCGGTGCCGCTGACGGTGCGCCCGCAGCAGCCGCTGCTGGCGCGCATCGCGCCCTACCCGGTGTTCCATGTGCTGGCGCCGCTCCGTGAGGTCGCTTCCGGAACACTGACGCTCAACCCGGACAAGAAGGTTTGGTCGGACCGTGCGATCAAAGGCGTGGGGCCGCATTTCGCCGGCTTCCCGGAGCATGAACTGGCGACGATTCCGCTCTACGACGTGCAGCGGCTCGAAACCGCGCAGCAGGCGCGCGAGCAGAAGCCGTGGACGGACGGCGACGCCCGCGCCGTGGGGCATCACCGCTTCCGCACCTTTGAATTCATCCGCAACAATGCCGGTTTCATCCGGGCCACGGTGCGCTGCGACGCGCCGACGCGCCTCTATTTTGTGTTTGACGAGATCCTGAGCGGCGACGATGTGAGCGTCACGCGGTACTCATGCGCCAATGTCGTGACCTACGACCTGACGCAGGCCGGCACCTATCACCTCGAATCATTCGAGCCGTATGAGCTGAAGTACCTCAAGGTGATGGTCGCCGGCGGTGCCTGCGAGCTGCTGGATCTCGGCTTTCGCGAGTACGTGAATCCGGACACCGAGCGCGCGACGTTCCAGTCGTCCGACCCGGCGCTCAACCGGATCTTCGAGGCCGCGCGCGAGACCTTCAAGCAGAATGCGGTGGATGTCTTCACCGATTGCCCGGGACGCGAGCGTGCGGGCTGGCTGTGTGACAGCTTTTTCATCGGCCGCGTCGCGGCCGACCTGTGCGGCAACACCGACATGGAGCGCATGTTCTTCCAGAACTACCTGTTGCCGGCGCGCTTCGAGGCCTTGCCGCAGGGCATGCTGCCGATGTGCTATCCGGCGGATCATCCCAACAGCAACTACATTCCCAACTGGGCGATGTGGTTCGTGGTGCAGCTCGAGGAGTATCTGCAACGCAGCGGCGACCGCGCGACCGTCGACGCGCTCAAGCCGCGCGTCCTTGAGCTGCTGGCGTTCTTCAAGCAGTACGAAAACAGCGACGGCCTGCTGGAGAAGCTGCCGGCGTGGGTCTTCGTCGAATGGTCGCACGCCAACAAACTGGTGCAGGATGTCAACTACCCCTCGAACATGACGTATGCCGAGGTGCTGGCGTGCGCCGCGCGCATGTACGGCATGCCGGAACTGGGGGCCAAGGCGGACGCCGTGCGCGAGACGGTCCGGCGCCAGTCGTATGACGGCACCTACTTCGTGGACAACGCCAAGCGGCGTCCGGACGGCACGCTCGCGCTCTCGGGCGAGCGCACGGAGACCTGCCAGTATTATGCGTTCTTCTTCCGCACCGCCACGCCGGAGACGCATCCCGCGCTGTGGGTGCGCCTGCGCGACGATTTCGGCCCGCAGCGCAAGCAGACCCGGAAGCATCCCGAGATTCATTTCGCGAACGCCTTCATCGGAAACTACCTGCGGCTGGAGCTGCTCGCCCGCCAAGGGCTGTCCGCGCAAATTCTGGAAGAGACCAAGGGCTATTTCCAGGGCATGGAGGCGTTGACCGGGACACTCTGGGAAAACGACACGCCGACCGCGAGCTGCTGCCACGGGTTCGCGAGCCATGTCACGCGCATGTATTACCGCGACGTGCTGGGGATCGGCGACATCGACGCGGTCAACCGGCGCGTGACCTTCCGCTTCGCGGAGGTGCCGCTGACGCACTGCGCGGGAACGATACCGGTCGGCAAGGGCGCCGTCACGCTGAGCTGGACCAAGCAGGACGGCGAATTCCGCTACGCCTACACGGTGCCCAAAGGATTTGATGTCACGGTCGACACCTCGCGCCTGACCTCGCTGGTGCCGAAAAAGTGCGTTAGCTCATTAGTGCGTTAGTGCACCAGTGTGGGTTTGAGTGTCGCGCGCAATGGCAGCGTAACGAACAAGGGGGAGACGGCATGTTGAAGATCTCGTGGGTGGATGCGGCGATCATCATCGGTTTTTTGCTCTCGGTCATCGCGGTCGGTTCGGCCGCCGCGCGCCGTTCCAGCAAAAGCGCGTCGGACTTTTTTCTTTCCGGCCGGTCGATGCCCTGGTGGTTGCTCGGCGTGTCGATGGTGGCCTGCACCTTCTCGTGCGACACGCCGAACCTCGTGACGGACATCGTGCGCACGCAGGGCGTGGCGGGCAACTGGGCCTGGTGGGCGTTCCTGCTGACGGGCATGATGACCGTCTTCGTGTACGCGAAGCTGTGGCGGCGCTCGGCGCTCGACACCGATTTGGGGTTTTATGAAATTCGTTACAGCGGCCGGCCGGCCGCCGTGCTGCGCGGCTTCCGCGCGCTATACCTCGGCGTTTTTTTCAACATCATGATCATGGCGACGGTGTCGCTGGCCGCGATCAAGATCGGACAGGTGATGTTCGGGCTGTCACCGGTCATGACGCTGCTTTGCGCATCAGCCGGCGTCGCGGTCTACGCCACGCTCGGCGGGCTCACCGGTTCGATCTGGGCCGATTTTTATCAGTATTCGATCGCGATGGTCGGCGCGGTTTTCGCGGCGGTGTATGCGGTCAACTCGGCGGATGTCGGCGGGATTTCATCGCTCAAGGAGCTGTTCGCCAATGCCGACGTGCAGGCCAAGATGTCGATGTTCCCGTCGGGCGCGGGCGG
>MWEJ01000466.1 GCA_002071025.1 Verrucomicrobia bacterium ADurb.Bin070
CGCGACGGAGAACATCGTGGCCAACGGCCGCTACGCGCTGCTGCGCTGGAGCGGCAGCGGGCCCTCCACCGCCGACGCCTTCAGCGTGGCCAACCCGCAGCCGGGCAAGGCCTACGTGTTTTCAGTCGAAGACAACACCCTCTGGCTGGAGGTCGACGGCGCCGCCAGCGGCGCGCATGTCTGGACCGCGGCGGACGGCGGCACGTGGAGCGACGCGGGCAAATGGGCGCTCGCGCCCGGCGCCGGCGCGGCAGGCGTGACAGTGCGGTTCGATGATTCGCTCGCGGCCGACGCGGCCGTGCTGCTGGACCAGAACGCGACGGCAGGCCTGCTCTTCTTCAACAGCACCAACGCTTACACGCTCTCGGGCAACGGCGTGAACGCGCTGACCCTGGACAACGGCGGCGCAACGCCCGGCGCGATCCAGATCGAACAGGGCCGCCACACAGTCTCCGCGCCGGTCGCGCTGCAGGGCGAGATCGACATCAAGCCGATCGCCGGAACCGCGCTCAGCCTGAACGCGCCGGTGGGCGGAATCGGCAGCCTCGTCAAACGCAACGCGGGCGAGCTGATCCTCGGCGCGGCCAACAGCTTCACCGGCGGTCTCCGTCTGGTGAGCGGCACCCTGACGCTCACCAACGGCGCGAATGCCGGCACCGGGCCTTTGAGTCTTGAAAATGACTATGCCCCGCTGCGCGTCGCGGGCACCGGCCCCAGCGAGCTGGGCGGCCCGCTGTCGGTGCGCGTCGCGCAGCCGGTGGTCGAGGTCGCGCCGCAGGCCGGCGCGGTGCTGGCCGGCGGCTTGGCCTATGAGCATGCCGGCGCGGCCACCCTGATCAAGCGGGGCGCGGGCGAGCTGGTGCTGGCCGGCGTGACGGAGGCCGCGACAGACAACGCCCGCGTCAGCTTGGAGGAGGGCCAGGTGCGCTTCGCCGCGGGCGCCGTCAGCCGCATCGGCGACGTGGACCGTCAGGCCTTCCGCATGGACACGAACAACGACCGCGCACGCACGCTGGCGGTCGACGCCGGCGCACAGGTCACGCTCGCCGGCCTCTACATGGCCAGCGGCACCAACGCCGTGGTGGTGGACGGCCAACTCGCCTTCAGCGGGAATAATGACGCGGTCTGCCTGCGCATTCAAGGCAGCACAGTGGAAGACCGCGTCACCGTGCGCACGGGCGGCGTACTCTCCTGCCTGCCCGGCGCGTGGTTCAATATCGGTGTGCGCGGCCCGGGCGCGCTGAGCATCGAAGGCGGCACGGCGCAGCTCGGCAGCGTCAGTCTCGGTTACCAGCAGCGGCCCGAATATTACGGCGGCGCCTACGGCCGCGTGTTTGTCACCGGCGGCGGCATGCTGGATGTGACCGGGCGCTGGAACTGGATGGGCGAGAGCAACAACCTCGGCCGCGTCAACAGCGTGTTTGTCGGCGACGGCTCGCCGGCCGGCGCGACCCTGCGCCTGCCGCCCACGGTTCAGACGCGCGCGGACGGCTGGTCCACGCTGGCTCTGAACGGCGGCACGCTGGTGACCACCGGACAGGGCCTCGGCACCCCGGTCGGCGGCAACTACCTCTACGGCCTGAAGCAGTTCTATGTCGGTCCGGCCGGCGGCACCTTCGACACGGCCGGACAGGCGATCGCGCTCGCGCTGCCGGTCGGTGCCGACGCGCCGGGCGGCACGTTCGCCAAGGCCGGCACCGGCACGCTGGCGCTGACGGAGCCGCTGCGCTGGGACGGTCTGATCGACGTGCAGGGCGGCGTGCTGAATGCGGCGCTCGGCACGGCGTCGGTCCGCCAAACCGAGGTCCCCGATCTGCTGGCGCGCTACAGCATGGAGAACGGCAGCCTGTACGACAGCTCGGGCAACGGCCGCCACGCCGTGCAGCGGGGTGCGCTGGATTATGTGGCCGGCACCAACGGCCTGACAGGTGTGCGTTTCGCCACCGGGATCTCGTCGGTCTGCACGCCGCTCGACGCCGAGTGCCGCGGGCTCTCGTCGTTCACGGTCGCCCTGTGGCTGTGGGTCAACAACGTCACGGCCGGTGCGGCCACCCCCACAACCTTCTTCACCACGCGCGCGAACGGCGGTTCGAACGGACCGTACGAAATGATGCTGCGCATGAACACCAACAAGGTGCGCATCATGTCGACGGGCAATACCACCAGTTGGACGTCGGTCGACACCACGGCGACGGTTCCGGGCGCCAACCAGTGGTTCCACGTGGCGTATGTGGTCACGCCGGCCGGCGTGACGGCCTACATCAACGGCCAGCCCGCCGGCACGTCGACGGCAGCCGCCATGAAGACCACGCTGCTCACGCCGCCGGACCGCCCGCTCGGCAATTTCGGCTTCGGTTTCGGCCATTACCATCTGGCCACACCCCAGAGCGGACAGTTCACGGGCCGCCTGGATGACGTGCGCGTCTACGGGCGCGCGCTGTCGCAGGCCGAAGTCCAGCAGGTGATCGACACTGCGGACGCGCTGCCTGATCTGCGCGTGGCCGGCGGCGCGACGCTCGCGGCGCAGGGCGGGACGAACACCGTGCGCACGCTCTCCGGCGAAGGGTATGTGAGCGGCGCGCTGACGGTGCTCGACCGGGTGTCGGCCGGCGATGACGCCGGCACCCCGGCCGGCGCGACACTGATGGCCGAGCAGGTGACACTCGCGCCGGGTGCGGTCTACGCCTGGTCGTGGTCGCCCACCGCCCACGACATGCTGCTGACCGGCGATCTCGTGATCGGCGGCGCCGGCTCGCTGGACCTCGGACGGGCCGAAG
>MWEJ01000467.1 GCA_002071025.1 Verrucomicrobia bacterium ADurb.Bin070
GTCCCGAGGATGATCCGCCGCTTGACCTCGGTGCCGAAGCCCTCGGCGCGGCTCTGCGCATACAGGTCGAAAACCGACTCGGGGTGCGCCGTGCGGTGCCCGTAGCGCACCCCGTCGAATCGCGCCAGGTTGGCGGAGGCTTCTGCCGTGGCCACGATGTAGTAGGCCGCGATCGCGTACTCCGTATGCGGCAGGCTCACCTCGACGATCTCCGCACCCGCCGCCGCGCAGGCATCCACGGTCCGGCGCACGCAGGCCATCACCTCGGGATCGGTCCCGTCGATGTAATATTCGCGGGGCAACCCGATCCGCATCCCCTTCAGTCCGTCACGCAGCGACGCCCGGTAGTCCGGCACCGGCGCGTCCAGCGTGGTGCCGTCTCGCGGATCAACCCCGGCCAGCGCCTGCAAGAGAACGGCCGCATCCTCGACCGTGCGGGTCAGGGGACCGACCTGGTCCAGCGAAGAGGCGTACGCCGTGACCCCGTAGCGCGACACGCGCCCGTAGGAGGGCTTGAGCCCCACGCAGCCGCAGAAAGCGGCCGGCTGCCGGATCGAGCCGCCCGTGTCGGTGCCGAGCGCCGCGACCGCCTCGCCGCCGGCCACCGCCGCCGCCGAGCCGCCGCTTGAGCCGCCGGGGACGCGCGTGAGGTCACAGGGGTTGCGGGTTGTTTTGAAAGCCGACCCCTCGGTCGACGACCCCATGGCGAACTCGTCCATATTGGTGCGTCCCGCAAAGACCGCGCCTACGGCCCGCAGCCGCGCCGACACCGTGGCGTCATACGGCGCGACATAGCCGGCCAACATCTTCGACGCACAGGAACAGGGCTGCCCCGCCACATTGATCAAATCCTTCACGGCCACCGGGATGCCCAGCAGGTCGCCGTCACGCCCCGCCGCGCGCGCCGCGTCGGCCGCCGCCGCCTGCTGCAGAGCGCCCGCTTCATCGACGCTCAGGTAGGCGTTCAGCGCGCCGTCTTTCTCACGTATCGCGGCCAGAACCGACTGAGTCAGTTCAACCGATGAAAACGTCTTCTTTCGCAAACCTTCCGCCGCCGCGCCAAGCGTTAATGCCGCTCCAACCATCTTATCCGACTCCCCTCACGCATCTTCCACGACCTTCGGCAGCCGGATCTCCGCGTCATTTCGCTCCGGAGCGTTGGCCAAAAAGCAGTCACGCCCGACCGAAGGCACCACAACGTCTTCACGGAACACATTGACGACCGACTGGCCGTGCATCGTGGGTTCAATCCCGTCCAAATCCAATTCGCCGATCTTCTCGACATAACGGACGATCGTTTCCAACTGCTGCTGAAACGTATCTTTTTCTTCCGGTGTCAGCGCCAGCCGGGCCAGTTCAGCCACATAGGCCACATCGATCGTATGACTCACCCGCAACTCCTTCACTCCGCACAAACAAACCTATTACCAAATAAGTGTCAGATGTTACTCTTCTACGGGTATCGACACAATGCAAAAAGGCGGCGGGCAGACTTTGGGTCCACCACACCGCCTTCATGTCCGGCACATGCCAGCCGGAGTCAGGGATCGGATTCAGAAACTGTCCGGCACGCGCGCCGAAGCTCTCAACTCCTAAATCCTGCCTCCTCGCTCCGCCTTTCCTGCTCAGGGTTTGCCGTACACTTCGACCTCGGTGTAGTGGTTCATCTCGTTCGAGGTGTTGCCCTTGCTGGAGAAGCGGACATACCGCCCCTTCACGCCGTTGACGGCGAAAGGACGGCCCTCGTTGGTCTCGATGTACTCTTTCTCTTTGCCTTCGCCCAGCTTCGACGAATTGTCGTGGTCGTTGTTGAAGACCGTCACGACGCCGTCGATGAAGTCCGGGTCATTGGAGATCTGGCAGACCACGTCGCGATAGACGCGCGCCTCGCCGTGGTAGTGCCACACGCACGCGGCGTAGATTTCCTTCTCCGCACCCAGATCGACCTGCACCCACTGCGTGCCGGGGCCGAGTTCAACATACGTCGCGGCGTCATGCTCTTTGTCGCCGTCGGTGATGAACGCCAGCTCGCCGATGATCGGCTCCGGATCACTCGACGTGACCTTGCAGTCCTTCGAGAGCACCTTGTCGGCGCCGGCCGGAACATCGATGGGCGGACGCGGCTTGCCGCCGCGCGCAGGCTCGAGGTTCGGCGAGCGGATGTCTTTGGGCGTGCCCGTGAACTGCGGTTTTGGCAGCTCAATCTTGAGCTGGACCTTATCCTGGGCTTCGGCCGCGACGACCAGCCCTGCGGCCACAACGGCCGCAACCATGATGCCTGTGTGTTTCATTGTTCTGTCCTCCTTCAGTTGTGCTTCGTGAGATGCCGCTCCGCAGAGATCTTCCCCGCGTTTAACGTCATCATTGAAGCAAATCACTAGCATCCCATAGGATTGGCCGGCACAACACCGGTTCCCATGATTGGCACTTATTATGCGGGGGGGGGGCGAAAACCGTCAACCCCTAAATTTTATCAAAAAAGTGTCGGCTTCGGAGGCGATCGCCTGTAGCCTACAGGCGCATGAAAAAACTAATTCCCCAATTGCTTGGGTTCACACTTCCGAAACCGACAAAAACAGTGTACACCGTGCTGCGGCAGCTCGTCCAATGGATTCCTCCCGGGATGATCCAGCGGCTCGCCGACGAGCACAAGCTCGACATCCGCAAGTGGTCGGCCGTGAGCCACGTTGTCGCGCTGATGTACGGGCAGCTCGCGGGCTGCGACAGCCTCAACGGGATCGTGGACGCGGCGCGCGTCCACGAGGGCGAGTGGC
>MWEJ01000468.1 GCA_002071025.1 Verrucomicrobia bacterium ADurb.Bin070
CGGTCTTGAGAACATCATGGCGGTCGGGCGCAACTATTCCACCACGCACGACGTGCAGGCCATCGTGCGCATGAATCCCGACGTGCTGAATCTGGGCTATGCGGCCGGCCATGCGGCGGCGCTCTGCATCAAAAACGGGACCACGCCGCGTACCGTGGATATCCACGCGCTGCAGCGCCATCTGGCGGAGATCGACGTTCTGCCGGCGGACCGGCTCGACGATCTCACGCGCGAACTGCCGCCGCCCACAGACGCCGAGCTGCGGCGCGCGGCGCAGGATCCCGCGAACCCCACGAATTTACTGACGCTGGCGCGCGGCGAACAGGCCGCACGCCAGCCGCTGCGCGACGAGCTGGCCCGCAAGTCGACCGTTGCAACGGCAAAAGCGCTCTGCCTGCTGGGCGATCCAGCCGGCGTTCCGCTGCTGACCGCGTGGATCGACGAGACGCCGGTCGCGGACGGCCCCGCCTACGATTGGGAGGGGTTCCTTTCGGTGCCTGAACTGGACGGTGCGATGTGGGTGGCTGCCATCCCGCGCGACCGGCGGGCCACCGCCGTATTGGTCCGCAAGCTGCAGCAGTGCCGCGCGGAGACCGGATTCAACACGCTGCGCTCGGTGCTGATGGCGCTCGGGCGCATCGGCGACCCGGCGGCCGCACCTGCGTTGGCCGAGTTTTTACGCAAGCCCGGCGTGAGGGGTCACCGCGATATCGGCACGCAGCCCAATAGCGTGGAGTCGGCTCAGTTTTCGCGGGCGATGGTCGAGCTGTTCGCGGCCGCAGCGCTTTTCCGGTGCGGCGATTCGGACGGGCTGGCAAGGCAGATTTTGACGGAGTATCTGGACGATTGGCGCGGCGTGTTTGTGCGCTATGCCGGACATACGCTCGGAGCACGATAACGGCGCGCAATCGGTTGGTGGCCGGGGTGCGGCAGACGAACGCGAGAAATGGCGGAAACGGGGCGGCACAGGCTGGTGTACCGACTTTAGTCGGCCTGCCCGCATCAGCCGGCTGAAGCCGGTACACCAACAGGGCCCATGATCCCGCGCCTTCCGATTCTCTTCGCACACACCTGCCGCACTCCCCAACCGATTACGAAGGGCGCGGTCTTTGACGTTGACACTGCGCGCGCGTCTCCCTACGCTAGTGCGCATTACGGAATAAGGAGGCGAGGCATGAAGCATCTGTTGAGCATGGTGGCGGTCATGGTGGGCGCGACGACGCTGTTCGGCAACGAAGCCTGCTGCGCGGCGGTGAACACGCTGACGGAGCAGGAGCGTCAGGACGGGTGGCGGCTGCTGTGGGACGGCAAGAGCGGCGACGGCTGGCGCAGCATAAAGAACGAAAACTTCCCTGCCAAAGGATGGGAAATCGCCAACGGCGAGTTGACCGTGTTGCCCAAGAATGCGGGCGGCGGCGCTGGGGACCTCATCACGCGCGAAACCTACTCCTCGTTCATCCTCAAAGTGGACTTTCGGCTCACGCAAGCGGCGAACAGCGGCATCAAGTATTTCTTCGATCCCAAACGTAACGGCGGCACCACGTTGGAGTACCAGGTGCTGGACGCCAAGCATCCCGACGCCACGAAGGGCCGTGACGGCAACCGCACGGTGGCGTCGCTTTACGACGTGATGCCGGCGGCCGGTGCGAAACCGAAGCCGGTCGGCGAGTGGAACACCGCCATGATCGTGAGCAACGGCCGGCAGGTCGAACACTGGCTGAACGGCGAAAAGGTGCTCGCGTTTGAGCGCGGCTCGGATGCGTTCCGCAAGGCGGTCGCTCTGAGCAAATTCAACAAACATCCCAACTGGGGCGAGCAGGAGGCGGGGCATATCCTGCTGCAGGATCATCAGGATCGCGTCTCTTACCGGAACATCAAGATCAAGGTGCTGAAATAGGGGCTGGCAGGGCCTATGACCGTCCGCTTCAAGAAAGTCCACGCGGCTGCCGCGCTGCCGGCCTATGCCCATCCCGGCGACGCGGGGCTGGACCTTTGCGCGTGCGAGGCGGCGACGCTGCAGCCGGGTGAGCGCCGGCTGGTGAGGACCGGCCTGGTCATGGAACTGCCGCCCGGCACCGAGGCCCAGGTGCGGCCGCGTAGCGGCTTGGCGCTCAAGCACGGCATCACGCTGCTCAACGCGCCGGGCACGATCGACGAGGGGTATCGGGGCGAACTCGGCGTGATCCTCGTCAACCTCGGCCAGGAGCCGTTCGAGGTCGCGCCCGGCATGCGCATCGCGCAGATGGTGATCGCGCCGGTGTTGCGCGTCGCGGTCGCTGAGACCGAGTCTCTCGGGGAAACTCGCCGCGGCGAAGCCGGCTTCGGCTCGACCGGCGTGTAGGCAACACACTTACCCGACACACTTGATCGGTTACACTTACCCGACACACTTGATCGGTTACACTTACCCGACACACTTAAACGATCACAGTTTTCGGGTGAAGACTAAGTCGGTCGGGTAAGTGTATCCGAGTCAGAGAGTCGAAAAAGAGTTTTACGCTCCCGTTCGAATTACTCTTGTTTAGCCAAAACGGGGAGGGACGAGCGTCAGCTCGTACCTCCCTGTGTTTTTGTGGCTGTTTCCGTGACGCACCGGCCATTAACCGGCCGCGATGGCGATGCGGCGCGGTTTGACCTCCTCGCGCTTGGGCAGCGTCAGGATCAAGAGGCCGTTCTTGTTGGCTGCCTTGATGCCGGCCGTGTCCACGTGCTCCGGCAGATCAAACGCCGCACGGTATCGCACCTCGGGCAGTTCGTGA
>MWEJ01000469.1 GCA_002071025.1 Verrucomicrobia bacterium ADurb.Bin070
GGCCGGATGGCGTGGAGGCCCGTCTCGCCGCGCATGCCGGCGGCGCCTTCCGGCTCAGCCAATACTGGGGACCGCTGGCCTCGGTCAAGTCCTCGGAGTGGATCGCCGATGCCGTCGCCGGCCTGCTCGCCGAACCGGACGCGCCGGACCTGCTCTTCACCTACCTGCCGGGCCTGGATTATGACCTTCAGCGTTTCGGGCCGGATCACCCGCGCAGCCTGCGCGCCCTCGCGGCGGTCCATGCGGAATTGGAGCGGCTCTTTGCCGTCGCCGCAGCCAACGGCTATGAGGCCGCGGCGTTCGGCGACTACGCGATGACGCCAGTCACGGGCGCCCCGGTCTTTCCCAACCGCGCCCTGTGCGAGGCCGGGCTCATGGTCGTGCGCAAGGTGCGCGGCATGCACTATCCCGACTTCCACCAGAGCCGCGCCTTTGCCCTGGCCGACCACCAGGTCGCGCCGGTGGCCGTGCTCGATCCCTCCGCCCTGCCGCGCACGGCCGAGGTTCTCGGCGGGCTGGACGGCGTGGCGCAGGTGCTGGACAAGGCCGGACAGGCCGCGCTGGGCGTCGACCATCCCCGCGCCGGCGATCTGCTGCTGGTGGCGTCGCCGGGGCGCTGGTTCGCCTACCCCTGGTGGAGCGATGCCCGCGTGGCCCCCGATTACGCCGGCCACGTTGATATCCACAACAAGCCGGGTTACGACCCGTGCGAACTGTTTTTCGGCCGCTCGCCTTTCCGTATCTGCCAGGATCCCACCCGCATCCGCGGCACGCACGGTCTGGCCGGCCCCGGCTGCGAGGCGGCCTTTGTCTCAACCCAACCCTTCGCCTGCTCGACACTGCCGGCATTCGCCGCCGCTTTGCGCACGTGGCTGGCACCTGTATGATCCGCGCTGAACCGTATCGATAGTCTCAAAAGCATGAGCGATATGAAAACCATTCACCAAACTTTTTCAGTCTCATTCCGCTATCCCGTCATCTTCACGCACGGCGTTTTTGATCCGGAGAACTCGGCGCTGGCCAAAGCCCTAGCCCGTAGCCGGCTGGCGGCGCCCGCCCGCGCGCTGGTGGTGGTCGACGCCGGCGTCGCTGCGGCGCGACCCGCGCTCTGCCGCGAGATCACGCGCTACTTCCGCGCGCACGGTGCGGCGCTTGAACTGGTGCGCGCGCCGCTGGTCGTGCCGGGCGGCGAACAGGCCAAGAACGGCTGGAACACCGTGCGCGAGCTGATGACGCTGGCCGCTGCCGAGCACCTGGACCGGCACAGTTGTCTGGTGGCGGTCGGCGGCGGCAGCCTGCTCGACATGGCCGGCTTTGCCGCGGCCCTGATCCACCGCGGGCTGCGGTTCGTGCGCGTGCCGACCACCGTGCTGGCGCAGAACGACGCCGGGGTCGGCGTCAAAAACGGTATGAACGCCGCCGGCGCCAAGAACTTCGCGGGGACCTTCGCGCCGCCGTTCGCGGTGATCAATGACGGCGAGTTTCTCCGGACGCTGCCGCAGCGCGAATGGGCCGGTGGCGTCGCGGAGGCGTTTAAGGTCGCGATCATCAAGGACGCGCGGTTTTTCTCCTTTCTCTGCAAGCGCGCCGAGGCCCTGCGCGACAGGGATCTGCGCGTGATGGAGCGGGTGGTGTACACGACCGCCGCGCTGCACCTGCGCCACATCGCAACCTCCGGCGACCCGTTTGAATACGGCAGCGCGCGCCCGCTCGACTTCGGCCATTGGGCCGCGCACCGTTTGGAGCTGCTCTCCGATTTCACGCTGGGACACGGACCGGCCGTCGCGGTCGGCATCGCGCTCGACAGCACCTACGCGATGCTGAAACGGCTGCTCACGCCGGCCGAGCGCCAGGCGATCCTCGACGGGCTGAAGGCCTGCGGCCTGCCGGTGTGGTCGCCGCTGCTGGAGCGCCCCGGCGCCGACGGTCGGCCGGATGTGCTGGCGGGCATCGAGCAGTTCCGTGAACACCTCGGCGGACGCCTGTGCGTGACGCTGCCCCGATCGATCGGCGACAAGGTCGAGGTGCACCGCATCAGCGTGCCGCTCATGATGAAGGCCATCGGGCTCCTGCGCCCCGCAGAGCGAGGATAAATGCAGGAAGGGGGCCCACAATAGAGCAAGAAGATGTCCGCCCAAGGCATCATCAGAATGCGAAAAATGTCTCATCACTATGCCAACGACCCGAATGTCTATCTCGACGGGAAAGAACGGCGTTCGCTTGATCTCCGCCCGTACGGGGTGGCGTGTATTCCACTGCTCGGGTTGAGCAATTTCCAGATGGCGCGAACCGGGACGGAAGAACATGTCCACGAGGGGTGTGTCGAAATCTCCTTGTGCCTGCGCGGCAATCTCGCGTTTGAGTCCGACGGCATCGAGTACCCGTTTCTGTCGTGGCCTTCACCGATGCGTTCAAAAGGGCCACGGGTCTTCCTCCCCACGCCTTCCTTCTCGATCAGCGAATCAAGGCCGCGCGGATCGATCTCGTTGATCCTCTCAGGACGGTTGCATCGGTCGCGCTTCAATACCGCTTTTCTTCCCCCCAGCATTTTGCCACAGCCTTCAAACGCGTCACCGGCCAAACGCCCCGTGCCTTTCGCGCTCGCCGCAGGAACGCCTGATGTTCATTTTTTTTATTTTTCCGATTTTATACAACCGATCTTCAGGGATGTGTAATAATCCACGGGCATGAGGTCCCAATCAGCAGGAAAAGAGTTCAGAGGGATGGCGGGCGCGTTTTCCGCCATGTTCACGCCGTT
>MWEJ01000470.1 GCA_002071025.1 Verrucomicrobia bacterium ADurb.Bin070
CGATCTCGTCCTGCGCGACATCACCGGCAAACACCCCGTCGAACTGATCTATGCCTGGTTCGCATTCTTCTACACACCGCTGTTGGTCGTTCTGGTCGCCGGCAACCGCATCGCCGAGGAGATTGGCTCAGGCTCGGTCCGTTACGTGATCTTCCGCACCTCGCGCGCCAGTTGGTCGCTGGGGAAATTCGTCGGTCAAACACTCATGATCGGTCTGGCGCTGATGCTCAGCGGCGCCAGCGCCTATGCCGTCGCCAAATTCCGGCTGGCCGGCTCCGGCACGCCTGACCTCTTTCTCAACATGGTGCAGTGGTCGTTGCGCGCCTGGATCTATTCCATCCCCTATCTCGGGCTGGCCATGGGCCTCTCACACCTCACCCGCTCGTCCAGCAAAGCGACCGTCATGGGCATTCTCGCCATCACCCTCTGTTTCGCGCTCTCCATCCTGATCCGCCACTTCACCCTCGACACCGGGTGGCGCGCCTACCTGCCGCATCTCGGCCAACTGCTACCCGACGGGCACAAGATGCTGCTGTGGCGCAACGCCGCCGCACCGTTGGTCGCCGGCTCGGCCACTCTCGTCACGCTCGGCGTCTGCTACCTGCTCACGGGCTATGCCTTTTTCCGCAACCGCGACGTGTAAACCTCATGGAATACGCCATTGAAACAGTTTCTCTGGTCAAACGATACGGCGCGCGCCGTGCGCTGGACGGACTCACCCTGGCCGTGCCGCGCTACGCCGTGCTGGGTCTGGTCGGCCCCAACGGTGCCGGCAAAACCACTTGGATGATGTCGGTCGCCGGCCTGCTGCACCTCCACAGCGGCACCGTCAACCTGCTGGGCGGCGGCCCCTTTGATCCTGCCGTGCACAGCGGGCGCGTGACGCTGCTGCCGCAGGATTCCGAACTGCCGCTGGAGAGCCGGCCGGTCGACCTGCTCACCCATTACGGTCTGCTACAGGGTCTCACGCGCCGCGAAGCCGAGCGCTCAGCCGCCTCGATGCTGCAAGAAGTGCATCTGGGCGACCGGCTGACCGCGACTGTACGCTCGCTCTCGCACGGCATGCGTAAGCGCGTCATGATCGCCCAATGCTTCATCGGTTTCCCGGAACTCGTGCTGCTCGATGAACCGCTCAGCGGACTTGACCCGCGTGAAACCGCCCACATGCGCGCCTTCCTCACGCGCCGGCGCGGCTGCCAGACTCTCGTCATCAGCTCCCACAACCTGCACGATATCGAAATCATGTGTGACCGCGTGGCCTTTATCGAAAAAGGCCTTACCGTGCGCAACGCCACGCTGGATGAGATTATCGGCACGTCCAACATGCTGCTTTACCGCGTCACCACAGAGCCGGACGACCTGACCCCGTTGTGCGCCGCCGTGCCGCACGCCACCTTCGCATTCGACGCGGCGAACGGGCTGCTGTGCTGCCGATATGATCCGCAGCGCGACACCCCTGAGCAGATCAACGCCCGCGTCCTGCCGCCGCTGCTGGCCCAGTGCGGGGTGATCGATGTTTCGCGCGGCGACTCGCTGGAGGCCGCCTACCTGCGGACAGCAGGCGACATACAGAAAATTTGACCGGGGCTCACTCTACCGTGACGCTCTTAGCAAGATTGCGAGGCTGGTCGATCTCGCAACCGCGCTCGCGCGCCATGTGGTAAGCGAAAAGTTGCAGCGCCGCCGCCGTCACCACAGGCGCGGTGCTGGCACTGGTGCGCGGCAGCAGGATCGCATGGTCTACCGCCTGGACGGCTTCCTCATCGCCATCCGTCACCAGCCCGACCACCGGCGCGCGCCGCGCGCGGCACTCTTGCACGTTGCCCAGTGTTTTCTCCTTGCCGGGAATGTCGTTGAGCAACGCGATCACCGGCAACCGGTCGTCCAACAGCGCGATCGGCCCGTGCTTGAGTTCGGCCGCCTGATAGCCTTCGGCATGGATGTAGCTGATCTCCTTGAGTTTGAGCGCGCCTTCCAGCGCCGTCGGATACAGAATGCCGCGTCCGATAAAAAACGCGTTGTCGGCCTTGGCATAAACCTTGGCAATGGCCGCGATCGCGTCATTCTGCGCCAGCACGCGCTCGATCAGCGATGGTATGGCGGCGATCTCCTCGCACAGCGCCAGGCCGGTTTCGCGCGACAGTCGGCGGCATCGTCCCAGTTTCAGCGCCATCATCAGCAGCACCGTCACCTGCGCCGTAAACGCCTTGGTGGACGCCACGCCGATCTCCGGCCCCGCGTGCAGATAGACGCCGCGGCCCGACTCGCGCGCGATGGTGGACCCCACCACGTTGCAGAGCCCGGCAACCAGCGCGCCTTTCTGGATGCCTTCGCGCACCGCCGCCAGCGTATCGGCCGTCTCGCCCGACTGGCTGATCGCGACAAGCAGATCATCCGGCCCCAAAATCGGATTGCAATAGCGAAACTCCGCCGCCTGCTCGGGGTCGGTCGGCAGATCGGCCAGCCCCTCGAAGAGGTATTTGCCCACCATGCCGGCGTGCAGCGATGTCCCGCAGCCCACAATCACCAGCCGGCGGATCGCGGCCAGTTCGCGCGGCGCCAGGTTGAGCCCCGAGAGCACCGCCGTGCCGAGCGAGAGGTCCAGCCGCCCGCGAACCGTGTTTTGTAAGGCGGACGGCTGCTCGAAGATCTCTTTGAGCATGAAATGTTCATACCCGCCCTTTTCCGCCGCGCCGATCTCCCACTCCACGCTGGCGACCGCTCGGTCGACCGACACATTGTCG
>MWEJ01000471.1 GCA_002071025.1 Verrucomicrobia bacterium ADurb.Bin070
GGACCCGAAACCGCCCATCAGCGAGTAGCCGGTGCTCTGGGTCGAAAGGCCCTTGGCCCCGTCGGACTCATACTCTTGATAGGATCCGGAAACCAGCAGGTTGCTCTTCTCGGTCAGCTTGCGCGACACTTCCAGGCCCGTGCTCCATTCCTGCCAGCCATACAACTGCCCGTACATATTACCGTCATTTTTATAGCTGAGATCGGAGAATTGCCCGCTGAGCGTCGCACCGGTGCGCTCGCTCATCTGGTACGAGAGGGCACCGGTCAGCTCAAAGACATCGCGATCACGCCAAATACCGCGCCCACCGTCGATGATCGAATCATTCTCGCGGCTCTTCATGTAGCTCTCGCCCAAGACCAGGCGCCACCCTTTGGCCGACTCTTTGTAAAACATGAGTTCCTGTCCGTAACGGGGCTCGTCCAGTTCGCTGTACTCCAGATACTTGTCATACCCGTACCAGGCGTTACCTTTCAGCCCCCAGTCATTCCCGGTGTAGGACAGGTCGACACCCGGATTGACGGTCAGGTAGCTGTCGTCATATTCGCGCTTGTCCATATCGACATTAGAGTCATAGTTATACTCGACGTTCACGTACGGCGAGACCGTCAGATTATTGAACTTCAGCCCGCGCTTCTCCTGCGCAAAGCCCGTGACCCCTAGGAGCACAACAAACAGGACGCCGATGCTCATCCACGCCGTCGCAACACTTCTCGTAGCCATAACGACCTCTCCTTGCTGAACGCTCGTGCGCGTCAAAATTACCGCTCAATGGTGCGGCCACCGTTTACTGTTAACGGCCCGGCCGCGGAGTCACACTGGTTCCCTGGTTCTGATAGCCAACCGGGTAAAGCGGCGGGCGGTTGACCCCCACCGCGGCAGACTGCCCGCCCGCCCCCATCGCCGACTCCCCCGGGCCAATGCCGTACTCCAACGCATGCGCTCCGATACCCAAAGCATGGCCCCCTACAGCGCGCACCTGTGAGAGCGGGATCCACACCGCCTCGCTCCCGCCTGCGCCTTCCCCATCGGTCTGCAGCAGACTGTCCCCCGAAGGCAGGACATCTTGTGCGGCCTTCACCCCGTTGGTGCTGATCTCGTCAATGTTTTCAAAAGGTCTTGCCCCTTGGTTGGCGTTCAAATCCGCCAACAGGCGATCAAGGTTGGAATGGCCGATCAATCGCAACACGGCGATATTGCGCACGTCAATATCGTCCGCATCCGCAGCGGCGATCAAGGCAGCATAATTCTTATCTTTGAGCGCCGGCGGTATCCAAGAAGCCGCCAGATTACGCATGCGCTCATCCGGCAATTGCGAGATCAATTTGTTCTGCAGGGCGGGATCCTTCGCTCCGCGCAGGAACGAGAGAATCACAAACGTGTTGCGCACAGAGGGGGCGTCGGTCTCTGCGTTTTCCTTGACGCACGCCGCCAGCGTGTCAGCGGCGATCTTTTCGAACTGCTCGTTAGACAGCTTGTTGAACTCTTGGTCAAAACGCTTTGCCAGTTCTTCCGAAACAACCGGCAAAAACTCCACCGGAGTCCCGGCAAACACCTCGGCGATCACCTGCCGCTTGGCGTCTCCGGTAGCGCCCGCAATACAGGCGACGGCCGATTTGACCAGCGCCGCGCTCTTCTCTTCCGGGCCCGCCGGCAACCGCGTGGCCGCCTTGATGACCCGCTGCGCAAACTCGGCCTTGTCTTCCTGTGCAAGATTCGACATCGTCTCTCGCAGCACAGCGTCACTGGAGACGGACGCCCCGACTTTCTTCAGCCACTGGGCCCGGGTCAGCGTGGCGCTCTCCTGCGCGGAAAGTCCGGAGCCCGCCACGAGCAACGCCACCGTTGCCGCCGCACACCAACTGGATGTAAACCGTTTCATCATGACTCTCCTTCACCTTGCACTCAATACCACGATTCGGGGACCCACACGACATCGCCCGGCTTCAACATCACGTCCAAATCCGAACGGCCCTCTCTTCCGATCTTCTCGATGTCCACCTCAAACTTTTTCAGCGCACCGTCCGCCTCGCGCCGAGTCACGCGCACCTTTCGCTTGTCGGCCAGCGGCGTCACACCGCCCGCCATCATCAGCGCCCGCGTCACATTCAGATCCCGCGTCGAGGGCATGTTGACAGGCCCCGGACGGACCACCTCGCCCTGCACGTTGACCGAACCCCACGGTGACTTCATTCCCGAATCCGGCACATACACAAAGCCCACCGTCACCTGCGGATCGATGTAATAGTCCTTGTAGGCGACCTTGATCTTCTCCTGCAACTCGACGACCGTCAGCCCTTCGCACTTCACCGCGGCGATCAATGGCATCAGGATCTCGCCATTCGCGTTGACCTCTTTCAGCTCCTCCTTCACCGCCGCTTCGCCCGAAGCGGTCACCGAAACCCGCAACGTCAAACCAGGCCGTATCGTCGGCTCCCCTTCGGGGACATGAACCGGTTCCGGTCCCAACTCATCCGGCGGCGCCGTCCTGCATCCGCTATACGCCACGACCATCACACACAAAACCCAACGCCAGATGAACTTTTGCATCGCACTTTTCAAAAACGTCGCTTCCTCAACACGGGCCGAAACAACCCTTTTCACAGAGATCGTCAGCAGTTTACCACCATTGAACCGGCACGGCAACTGTAAAAGAGAAAGAAAATGTAATCGGCTAGTGACAGAGGTAGTGGCAGGTTTGGTGCGAGTGGAATCGGAGTGATGGCATGCCAGTGCGCTGG
>MWEJ01000472.1 GCA_002071025.1 Verrucomicrobia bacterium ADurb.Bin070
CGGACGCTCGTCCCTCCCGTCCTGCGGCCGGGCTTGCGGAGCGCTGGAGGGGCAAGCGTCCGCTTGCCCGGGAGCGAGGACGAGCAGACGCTCGTCCCTCCCGTCCTGCGGCCAGACTCGCGAAGCGATGGAGGGGCAAGCTTCCGCTTGCCCGGGAGCATGGACGAGCGGACGCTCGTCCCTCCCGTCCTGCGGCCGGGCTTGTGGAGGCGGCATTAAGCCGATGGAGAAAAATGCCATGAGGAGAACGATGATGATGCGAGTATTGTCTTTGATGATTGCCGGGGGTTGCGTGTGCGGCCTGATGGCGGCGCAGGTGGAACTGACCTACACGTACGCGGACAAGCATGAAGAGAAGAAGACGGTGTCCGCCACGCCCGACGCCAAGGGCGTGGTGACGGTGATCGTCAAGCGCAGCCAGCTTCCGCAGGGCGTGGAGTGGGTCTCGGTACTGCCGGAGTTCGCCGCGGCCAAGGTCGGCGAGGACGGCTATTACGTGACGCCCGACGGCTATCTCGGCACCTTCCGCCTGCAGAACGCGGCCTGCATGGTCGGCGGGCCGAGCACATTTTATGGACGCAATTACATGCCGATCTTCGGCATGAAGAACCCGCGCGCGACGTTTGTCGGCATTGTCGCCACGATGCGTTTTGAGTACGACCTGCATGTGCTTGCCAAAGACAGCGTCTACACGATCGCGCCGCGCTTCCATGTGGCCGGCTTTGTGCCGCCGGACGACATTGTCATCCACTATCACCTGCTCGAAGGGCGCGACGCGGACTATGCGGGCATGGCGCGCGCCTACCGTAATTACCAGCTCGTGCGCGAGGTCTGCAAGCCGATCAAGGCGCGCGTCAAAGAGCAGCCGGAACTCGCTTACGCGGCGCGCAGCCCCGAGGTCCGCATCCGTCAAGGCTGGAAGCCCGCGCCCAGTCCGGTGCTGGAGCAGAGCCTCGCCACCGAGCCGCCGATGAAGGTCGCGGTCACCTTCGACCGCGTTGGAGATATTCTGGACGCATTCAAGAGGGCTGGCGTCAAACGCGCGCAGTTGTGCCTGGTCGGCTGGAATCAGAAGGGCCATGACGGCCGCTGGCCGCAGATCTTTCCGGTCGAGGAGGCGCTGGGCGGCGAAGAGAAGCTGCGCCGGCTGATCCGCAAAGCGCAGCGCATGGGCTATCTGATCGTCGGCCACACCAACAGCTCCGACGGCTACAGCGTGGCCGACGTCTGGGACTGGGATCTGCCGGCCAAGCGTGAGGACGGCACGCCCTTCTCCAACGCCGTCTGGAGCGGCGGTCAGATGTACGCGCTCTGTCCGCAACGCGTCTTTGAACGCTTCTACCCGCAGGACATCCGCAAGGTGGCCGGCCTCGGCTTCCGCGGCCTGCACTACATCGACGTCATCACCATTCTGCAGCCGCCGCGCTGCTACGACCCCAACCACCCGTGCACGCCCAAAGAAAGTGCGGCATGGTTCGACCGCATGCTCGCCGCCTGCAAAGACCACATGGGCGGGGTGGCTTCCGAGGGGGCCTTCGATTTCGCCTGCGGCAACCTCGACTACGTGCTCTACGTCTACTTCAGCGGCCTCTCGGGCAAGCACAATGCGTTGCACGACCGCCTGATCCCGATCTGGCAGCTCGTCTACAACGGCATCATTCTCAGCAACCCCTTCACCGAAACGGTCAACGCCCCCGCCAAAGACCTCTTCACCCAGACCAAGCTCGTCGAATTCAACGGACGGCCCTCCTTCTATTTCTATTCCAAGTTCAAGGCTGACAAGAAAAACTGGATGGGCGAGATTGACCTGGCGTGCGCCACAGACGAAGAACTCCAGCGGGCAGCCGAGACTGTCAAAAAGGGTTGTGACGTATTCGACGCGCTGGCCGACCTTCAGCTCGAATTCATGGAGCAGCACGAACAGCTTGCGCCCGGCGTGTTCCGCACCGCCTTCTCCAACGGTGCTGAGATCATCTGCAACTACGCCGAGAGCGACTACGTTCACAACGGGCAAGCCATCGCGCCCAACCGCTACCGGCTCTTCAAATGAGCCCCGTGTTGCGGGCGGCGGCGCGATAGGCGCTCATGGTCATGTTGAAGCGTTTGCGGAAGAGAAACGCCAGATGGCTTTCGCGCGTGAAACCGCACTGTCCGGCGATCTCGCCGATCGACAGGTTGGTCTCGGCCAGCAAGGCGCAGACGCGCTCAAGCCTCACGCGCCGCACCTCATCCATGATCGTGCGGCCGACCACGTTCTTGAAGTGGATCTCGGCAAAACGCCGCGAACTGCCCAGCAGCCGCACGACATCCGGCACGTGGATCGTACGGACGGCCGCCTCGCGCCAGATGAACTCGAGCGCGCGGGCCACC
Organism: Verrucomicrobia bacterium ADurb.Bin070; assembly: GCA_002071025.1. Classification (GTDB taxonomy): domain Bacteria; phylum Verrucomicrobiota; class Kiritimatiellia; order RFP12; family UBA1067; genus DUPH01. Next base: position 2,371 of record MWEJ01000472.1, read on the forward strand.
GCAAGATCCTGAATGGCGGTGGCGTCTGTCGACCGCCGCGTCACAACGCGGACCGGCGCCACGCGAAAATCCTTTTGGGACAGCCGCTTGCCCCGCATCAGTCCGTCGAGATGCTGCGCCAGCAGATAGCCGGCCTGTTGGCCGTTCGTCTGGATGCTGGAGAGCGGCGGGAAGGTCGCCTCGCAGATGAAGGGGTCATCATCAACGCCGAGCACCGCCAGCTCGTCCGGCACCGTGATGTCGGCCGCCATGCAGGCGTCAAGCACCTGGCGCGCGCGTCCGTCCATGGCCGCAAAGAGCGCGACGGGTTTCGGCAACGCCTTGAGCCACGCCTGCATGCGCGGCTGTTCCACCGCCCAGTCG
>MWEJ01000473.1 GCA_002071025.1 Verrucomicrobia bacterium ADurb.Bin070
CATGTTAAACATCAACAAGATAAAATCAATTAAAGATTCTTTTTTTTGTGCACAGACCGTCAATTAATGTAGGCCATACATTCATTTTGTGATGGATGGAGGAGGAAAAAAGGAAACAGGAGGCATTGCCGCGAGCACGGTTTGGAAAAACAGAACCCGATAAAGGAAGAGCACAGAGGCGAAAGCCCGGTTCTGAGTGCTCGCGGCCACGTGAAGGCGCGTGACCAGGTGCGAGATAAAGGAATGGAACGCATCTTCGGTCAGCACCGACTGCCCGTTCGCCACCCGCCCCGCGGAAACCAGAAACTCGGAGTGTAGCCGTGCTCAAAATCCGGTTCACTCCGCAAGCGTCTGCTTGCCCTTCTCGGGTGTTTTGCATGCGTCTTATGGGGCGGGGGATTTCGCAGGCGGCAGAAGCCGCGTGCCCGGCAGTAGCCAGCGCTCGCCCCAGGTCAGCACGGCTGTCTTCGCAGCGGGGATCTCCTTGACCGTATCGAAGGCGTAGTCATACGACCAGCGCCAGGCATGAGGCGGGTGCGGCGAGTGGCCCAGTTCCAGCAGGTGTGCGGGAAACGCCATCCGGGGATTGACACGCCGGATCGTCTCCGCGACCGGCAGCCCGACTGACGCGTGCACGATCAGCAGATCCAGCGGCTGCGACGGCGCGATTTTGTCGATGTTGCTGTTGTCGCCGCAGTGGTAGATGACGGCGTTGCCGGCGTCGGCACCGCACGACACCTCAAACATCAGCATGTTGTTCAACTGCTTGGGGTTGCGGTAGTGATGGTCGCCGATGTCGATCCGGACGCGGATGCCGCCGAAAACCATGTTGGTTGCCTGGTTGATGACCGTCGTGCCCGGAAACCAACGCGTCACGACCGGCTTATCGCGTTGCAGCATGGCGTGGATGAGAGGCTCCGAATAATGGTCCTTGTGTTCGTGCGTGTTCAGCAGGACATCCAGCTCGGGCGCCAGGCGCTCGACGCGCCGTCCGCTGAGGTCGATGCCGAAACAGGCTGTCGGCGTTTTGAAGACGTGGCCCATGTTGTAGATCAGCCAGACGGCCACTCCTTTTTCGACGCGGGTGTGGCGGATCTCGTCGATCGCCTCCAGTGTCGCGTCGCGCAGATAACCGAGCGCCGGGTGGGTCTGCTCGGCTTGATCGCATTGCGCCGCGTTCGTGCTCCAGGCGCGTGCGTAGAGGGCGTAATCCTCGACAGAAAGCTGGTCACAGGCGCTCTGGAGAACGGCCATGCGTTCGCGTCGGTCCGCACGGTTCGTGCCGTCCGGGGGATTCTGCCTGAGCCAGAACCGTGTCGCCTCGAGCGGGTCCTGCCGTGCCGTGTCATCCGCTTCTGTGCCGGCGCACCCGATGAACAACATGGCCGCACAGACCAACCCCGCTCTTATTGCTTTATTCATAATCGTCTCCATAGCGCTAAGCCAAAATCAGCCCGACGTACGAAACGGTGTCCGGGCCGTTGTTGTAGCGAAGGCCCGCGGCATCCAGCAGCGCGGCGACATCGATACAGTAGGCCTCCAGCGACGCGATGGCTTGGTCGGGCAGACAACACGGTTCGCCGCGCGTATAGGTGCAGGAATTGCACAATTCGCAGGCGCCCGCGCTCAAAGCCAGCGTCGGCGTCAGGTGCGCGGCCACACGTGCCGCCACGCGGCGGAACAGGGCGTTGTGGCGCGCGGCGGCGTCCATCATGCCTTCCAAATCGAATGCGTCCGTCAGCGGCCAGACGGTTTGGATCACCAGCCCGCGCGTGAAGCGGCGCGCCCGGCTGGCCAGTTCGTCAGGCGAGCCGACGCCGGGCGGGCAAGCCCAGTTGGTTCCGTATTTGCCGCACTGGTTCGTGGCGCAGGCGTCGCGGAACACCGGATTGAAGACGATCGCCTCAGTCGCGATCTCGCCGAAATGGGTTACGCCAAGATCAGCCAGTATGTTGTGAAGGGTCTGTGTCATGGTGACTCTCGCGCGGGCGGCGGCTACAGTTCGATGATGGCCGGGTCGCAGGGCGTGAGGGTCTGCATGCCTTGGGGGGTGACCAGGAAGGTGTCCTCCACGCCGACCGCGCCGCTGCCGGGGATCACGAACTTGGGTTCGAGCGCGATGCACATGCCGGCGGCCAGCGTGTCGGTCGAGCGCGCGCCCAGCACAGGCTGCTCGTTGATCACGATGCCGGTGCCGTGGCCCACGAATTTGGCCTTTTGCGAGAGGCCCATGAAACAGTCGGCGAGCCCGGCCTCGGACGCCCGCGCCAGCGCGAGGGCATAGAGATCTTCGCAGCGCGCGCCGGGCACGCCGGCGGCGGCGATGGCGTGCTGGATCTCGATCGCCACCTGATGCGCGTCGCGCGCTTGCGGCGCGAGCGGGCCGATCGAGAAGGTGCGCGTGCAGTCGGTGAGATACCCGTAAAAATTGGCGGCGATGTCAACCATCACGGCCATGCCGCTTGTCAGGCGCACGCCGCTTTGGCCGACCGGCATGGAGGGATGCAGGCCCGCGCCGCCGAGCGCGAAATCGTAGGGCGAGGCGGCGCCGCCGTTATCGCCGGCCAGCACGGTACCCATGAAGCCCTCCATGCTGTTCCCCGCGATGCGGAAGAGGCCCAGGCTGCCGGCTTTGAGCATCAGGTGGAACATTTCGACCGACCACGCTTGGTCGGTCATGCCCGGCTCATAGACAGCGGCATACTGCGGGATGACGGCGGCATGTCGG
>MWEJ01000474.1 GCA_002071025.1 Verrucomicrobia bacterium ADurb.Bin070
TTCCGGCGCGACCGATGCGCTGATCGAAACGATCAACAAGAATCTTGTCAGTAAAAAATTCACGCTGGTCGAGGCACGGTGCAAACGCTTCAACGGGACCTCTTTCGCGGCGGAGATCGCGGTGAACCAGGTGGATCTCGACGCGCACGGTCAGCTCTGTTTCTTTGTGCGCGATATCACCGTCCGCCAGCAGGCCCAGCAGGCGCTCGAGGATGCGGTGGAGCGGCTGCAGGCGCATGACCGCATGCGCATGGAGTTTGTGTCCAACGTTTCGCATGAACTGCGCACGCCGCTGACCTCGATGATCTATGCGGTCAGCAACATGCTGCGCGGGGTGGTCGGCCCTATGCCGGAAAAGGCGCTGAACTATCTGGAGCGCTTGCAGTCGGACTGCCAGCGGTTGCTGGCCACGGTCAATGACATCTTGGACCTGCGCCAAGTTGAGAACAAGACGCTGGTGCTGACCAAAACGGTGGTGCCGCTCGGCCAAGTGATTCGCGACGGTGCCGAGACGCTCCAGGTGCAGGCTGATTCCAAGCGCATCACGTTGGCGTTCGATCTGGGCGAGCGCGAGCTTTTCTGCTGGTGCGACGCGCAGAAAATCGAGCGGGTGGTCTTGAACATTGTGGGCAACGCGGTCAAATTCACGCCCGCCAACGGAACGATCACCCTGTCGCTTCGGCAGCATCCCGAGAATCCTAAGCTTTCGCTGCTGACGGTCAGTGACACGGGCATGGGCATTCCGCCCGAGGTGCTGCCCAAGGTCTCGCAGCGCTATTTCAGGGTCGGCGATCACGTGAGCGGCACCGGCTTGGGGCTGGCGATCTCGCGCGAGATCGTCGACCTGCACGGCGGCAGCATGTCGTTCGCCAGCCCGGTGCCGGGAAGCGCGTGCGGCACGGCGGTGTACGTGAGCCTGCCGCTCGCGCCCAAGCCGCTGGTCGTCGCGGTGACGCAGGATGCGGAAACCGCGCAGTTTTTCCGGGAAAAGGTGATCGACCGGGGCTACGGCCTGTTGCTGGCCGATTCGGGCCGCGAGGCGCTGGAGGTCTGCCGCGGCAAGCCGCCGGCCGTGCTGGTGCTCGACCGGCGGATTCAGGGCTCGGATGTGCGCGAGATCATTCTGCAACTGCGCGAAGACGCGAAGACCAAACGGTTGCCGGTCATTGTGCTGGGCCTGCAGACGCTCGAACGCAATGAAGTGGAACTCTACCGGCACTTCGGTATTTTCTACTCCACGTTGCCGTGGCGCGAGAAGGAATTGTCGCGCAGCCTGGCGATGGCGGTGCTCGGCAAACTGCGCTGAGCGCGTCACTCGACGTTGATCTGCCACTCCAGCACGCCGCCTGAAAATCCGGGCTGCAACACGGCGCGGAGCCGCAGGGCGCGGACCGACACCGGAGCCTGAAAGAGTATTTCGCAGAGACGGTCTTTCGCTACAGGATATAGGCCGGGCACATCCGTCCAGCCCCCCTGTCCGTCGGGGATCTGGACCGTCCAGGAGACCGGCAGGCGGCAGCCGCCGCGACCGGTGTCGTCGAACCAATACACCGAACACCCGGTCACCTTTTCCAGGTTTTTCAGATCGACGTGCACCCATTCCGCCGTGCCTTTGCGCGGCCACCAGGTCATGCGCGGGATGTCGTGGTCGCCGGAGTTTTTCGGCAGGAGCCCGTCGTGAAGCGCGGCCAGGCTGTCGGCCTCGTGACAGTGCGACGCGGTGAACGCGAGGTCGCTGGCGGGTTCGGCGTGCTCGTCGCCGGTCGGGAACCAGACCTGCATCTCGCCGGTGCCGCGGTGGCACCAGGCGAAATAAGGGATCAGGGTGGCGGCGGCCGGGCGCGACGTGCGACGCCCGCGCAGGTCGGCGCTGACCGCGCGCGCGTCGGTCGTGAGCGCGATGAGCCGGTGCCCCAGCACATCCACGGTGCCTTCGCGAAACGCGGCGTCGGGCGCGAGCGTCAGGTTCAGCACGCGTCCGCCGTTGTCGGCGGCCTCGGCACAGTAAACCAGCGGGCCGCGCTCCACGGCGAGCCGCCCGCGGTTGTCCGCCGCGGCCGGGTGGCAGCGGATGCGGCGCACGGGCATGGCGAGGGCCAGCGTGACGGTGTCACCGGCACGCCAGGTGCGCTCGAGCGTCAGATAGCCGCGGTCGAGCGCGAGCGGCACGGGCTGTCCGTTGACGGCGACGGAGACATTCCGGAGCGAGCCGGGCGCGGTCTGCGCGTAGAGGTCGGACGGTACCGGCGTGCCGGTGGCCCAGCCGGGGATGCGGATCTTGAGCGGGAACGAGAGACGCTCCTTGTCAGGGGCCACGTCGATGCGCACGTCGCCGGTCCAGGGGTAGTCGGTGGTCTGGGTGAGGGTGACTGCGCCGGCAGGGGTCTTGAGCGTGGCCCGGCTGGCGACGAAGAGGTTGACGTAGACCGCCGCGTCGCGCTGAGCGTAGGTGAACGGACCGATCTGCGGGATGAAGCGCACGATATTCACGGGGCAGCAGGAGCAGCCGAACCATTTGGAGCGGGCATAGCCGCCACGGCTGGCCAGCGGGTTGGGATAGAAAAATTCATCGCCGTGAAGCGAGATGCCGGAGAGAAAGCCGTTGTAGATCACGCGCTCCAAGACATCGATATACTTGGCGTCACCGTGCAGCAGGAACATGCGCTGGTTCCAGAGGGCATTGGCGATGGCGGCGCAGGTCTCCAGATAGGCCGTCGCG
>MWEJ01000475.1 GCA_002071025.1 Verrucomicrobia bacterium ADurb.Bin070
GCCTGATCGTTGCGCTTGAGCGCCGCCTCGGTCAGCGCAAGGCCGTTGAGGATGCTCGCCCGCGCGTCGTCGCTGACGACCTCGGCCTCCAGCGCCTGGCGGAAAAAGATTTGGGCCTTCGGCAGCTCCTTGGTGTAGTAGGCGAGCTGCCCGAGCCCGGCGAGCGTTTCGCCGTGCTTCGGATCCAGGTCGAACGCCGCCTGAAACGCGGCGGCGGCGGGGTCCAGCTCGCCTTTGAGCAGGTGGGCGCAGCCGAGGTGATAATAGAGGTCGGGAGAATCGGCGACGCGTTGCGAGGCGCGCGTCAGACAGGCGATCGCTTCGGGATAGTTCTGCTCCGCGAAAGCCGCCATGCCGCGGCGCAGGTCGTTCTGGCCGGAATCTGAGCCGCAGCCGCCCAACAGCAGAAGACACGCCGCGTACACGCATAGGATCTGAGTGCGAATCAACATGTGTAACACCTCGCACACCCTGTGCCGGCTTTCCGTCCGGCAAGCAGAGGCACCATTAAATAGCCGTTATCATATCGCAACGCCGCCGTTGCCGCAACACCGATTACCCGGTTCAGCGCTGGTAGACGCTGGGGTCGAGCGGCTGGATGTTCAGGTCGGGCTTCCAGTTCGGCGAGGCGCTGTAAAAGCGCATGGCCGTGTTGAAGACCAGGTCCTGGATCACGCCGTCGCTGTGGCCGTCGCCGCGCATGGTGTCCACCACCTTGACCAGCGAGAGCGGGTCGGAGACACCCCAGTCGGCCGAGCCGTTGACGATCACGCGTTCGTGGCCGTACTGTTTGACCATGGCCGAGACGCGCTGCGGATTGAGCTTGGAATACGGGTAGACGGTCATGCCGGCGTAGCAGCCTGAGTCCAGCGTGTGTTTGATGGTCTCTTCGGTATTGTGGTCGACGTCGATGCGCTCGACCGTAAAACCCTCAGCCTTGATGATCTCCAGGATGCGCAGCGTGCCGCGCAGCTTGTCCACATGCGGCGTGTGCAGGATGACCGGCATCTTGCGTGCCTCGGCCATGCGGAGCTGGCGGATCATCGCGTACTCCTCGTTGGGCGTATTGAGGTTGAGCCCGATTTCGCCCATGGCCACGCAGCGCGGATGGTCCAGATACTCGCCCAGACCGTCGATCACCGCGTCGGCCAGGCCGCGGTCGTCCGCCTCCTTGGGATTCATGGCGATCGCGCAGAAGTGGTCGATGCCGAAACGCGCCGCGCGCACGGTCTCGAATTCGAGGATCAGCCGGAAATAGTCGAAGAACGACCCCGCGTAGCGGCGGTTCGTGCCCAGCCAGAACGAGGGCTCCACGCAGGCGCGGATGCCGGCCCGGTACATGGCCTGGTACTCGTCCGTGGTGCGCGACAGCATGTGGATGTGCGGTTCAATGATAGTCATGGCGCTCCCTTTATTACTTAAACGCCCGCCGGTTGGCCAGCGTTTACCGCGAAAAAAAATTTTTCCGGCCCGGTTGACAGCGTTTCGGCAATTTGGTACCGTTATGCCGAATTAACGCACGGAAGGCTTTTTTACCATGCTCGGCTTGTTGAATATCTCGGAGGCGATGTCGATCGCGCTGCACACCTGCGCGAATCTGGCGGAACAGCCCGACCGCTACCAGTCGGCGCGGGAGATCTCAGAGCGTCTCGGTTTTTCCGCGCACCACTTTGCGAAGGTGGTACAGCAACTGGTGCGGGCCGGGATTCTGGTGACCGAGCGCGGCCCGGCGGGCGGCGCGCGGCTGGCGCGGCCGGCCGGCGCGATCACGCTGCTGGAGATCTACGTGGCGGCGGGCGGCACACCCGACTACACCGGCTGCCTGCTGAAGCACGAGATCTGCAAGGGCGACGGCTGCGCCCTGGGCAAATTGATGGCGAAGGAGAACGAGCGGCTGGTCGAACTGCTGAAGACCGTGACGCTGGAGAGCATCGTGCGCTCGCTGAAGCGCAACCGCAGAAAAGAGTAGGAAAAAGGAGCAAGGAAGAAGGAGTGATCGACCGCACGGCAGTCCCGGTAGTCCCGGAGAAAGGAAAAAGAAGAATGAAGCGGAAAATTGTTACGATAGATCAGGAACTGTGTAACGGCTGCGGGCTGTGCGTCAGCGCCTGCCACGAAGGCGCGCTGAAAATGGTGAACGGCAAAGCGGTCCTGATTTCCGACAGTTACTGCGACGGGCTGGGCGACTGCCTGCCCGAATGCCCCACCGGCGCGATCAAGATCGTGGAGCGCGAAGCCGCAGCGTATGACGAGGCGGCCGTGGCCGCGCGCATGGCGGCCGCGAAACAGGCTGCCGCGCCGGCTCCGGCTCAACCTCCCTTCACGGGCGGCTGCCCGGGCCGCATGGCCAAGGCCATTGCGCGGCCGCCGCAGCCGTCGGCCGCCGCGCCCGACGCCCCGCAGGGCGGCGCCCCGGTGTCGGCCCTGGTCAACTGGCCGGTCCAGATCAAGCTGATGCCGGTCAACGCCCCGTATCTGCACAACGCCGCGCTGCTGATCGCCGCGGACTGCACCGCCTTCGCCTTCCCGGACATCCACCGGCGTTTCATGACCAACAAGGTGACGATGATCGGCTGCCCCAAACTCGACGAGGGCGACTACACCGAGAAGTTGACCGCGATCCTGCAGGCCAACGAGATCCGCAGCGTGACCGTGCTGCGCATGGAGGTGCCCTGCTGCGCGGGCATCGCCAACGCCGCC
>MWEJ01000476.1 GCA_002071025.1 Verrucomicrobia bacterium ADurb.Bin070
ACCTCGCGCACCGCGACGGGCAGGCGGCGGTCGCGCACCACCCGCCGCACCTCGTGCAGCACGGCGGACGCGCCGGCGGCGGCGCAACTCGAACAGGCGCAGAGTCGCACCATAGCCCCCAGGCCACTGGGCACCGCCTCCGCCACGGCACCGCCTGCACGCTCGCCGGCGCGCACATCGTTCAGCACCGCCCGGACGTGCGCCGGTGTCACATGGCCGTAGATCGTACGGTCAACCTGCACCGCCACCGCCAGCATGCAGCAGCCCAGGCAAGCCACTTTCTCCACCGTGAACTCGCCCTGCGCATCGGTATCCTCGCCCGTTACGATCCCCAGCTCGCGGCAGAAGGCCTCGTAGGTACGTTCCGCGCCCTTCACATGACAGGCCGTGCCGATACACACCTTGATGCAGTGGCGGCCGACCGGGCGGAGGCGGAACTGTCCGTAAAACGTGGCGACCCCGGTCACCTCGGCCTCGCTCACGCCGAGCCGTTCCGCCACGGCGGAGAGCGCGTCGGGCGACAGATAGCCGTCCTCGTCCTGAACCGCCTGCAGCAAGGCGATCAGATGGTCGCGCCCGCCTTCCATGCGGCTCGCAAGCTGGTCTATTCGGTCTCTGGTCACGCGGCGGATCTTACCATAGTCGGACAGATGCTGTCCCGGCGTTTTCGCGCGCGCGATGCTGTCGAAAAATGGAGAGTTGACTGTTCACGTGCCTGATTCATAATAGAGCACGTTTTTAATCACGAATCATGTCAGATAAAAGGGGGCGTTACATGACGAGTCAGGCGGAATCTTCACGCAGAAGCTTTCTGCGGCGCGCGGCGGTTGCCGGTTCTCTGTTCAGCGTGGTGCCGCGTTATGTGATCGCTGGCAGCGGCCAGACGCCGCCCAGCGAGCGGATCCGCGTGGCCGCGATCGGCTGCGCCGGACGCCCCGTCTCCAACATCGTGGGCGTGGCCGGCTGTGGCGCTGAAATCGTCGGGCTCTGCGATGTCGACACGCGCCGCACCGGCAAAATGCAGGAGAAATTCAAGCAGGCGCCCTTTTTCAAAGACTACCGCCAGATGCTGGACAAACTCGACAAGCAGATCGACGCCGTGACCATCGGTGCCCCCGACCATTGGCACGCGGCCATGTCCATCGAGTGCCTGCGTCGCGGCAAGCATGTGCAGTGTGAAAAACCGCTGGCGCAGACTTTCGGCGAGGTCGACAAGATGATTGCGGTCGCGCGCGAAGCCAAGCTCGTCAACCAGGCGATGAACCAGGGACACGCCTTCGACACCATCCGCACCTTCCGCGAATGGATCGAGGCCGGGCTCATCGGCACCGTCAAAGAGGCGCACTTCTGGGCACCCGCCAGCTACAGTTGCATGGATCAGCTCGGCGAGTTGGCGAAAGCGCATGAGATCCCCCAAGAGCTGGACTGGGAGCGCTGGCAGGGGCCAGTCGCGCCGCATCGCGCCTATTGCCCGCTCTACCTGCCGGGACGCTGGCGCTTCTGGACCGACTATGGCTGCAGCACGCTCGGCGACTGGGCCTGCCACCTGATGGACCCGATCTTCTGGGCGCTGGACCTCGGCCTGCCGGAGGCGGTGCGCGTGGACGACCTGGGTGATTGGAATCCCGCCAAGCACGGCGTGACATACCCGAAAGGCGACGTCTTCACCCTCGCCTTTCCCGCCAAAAACGCGCGCGGCCCCGTCACCGTCAAGTGGTTCGACGGCCCGCGCTACCGCTCCGTCCCCTGCCCCGACGGCTTGCCGCCCGACCAGTTCGCCCCCCGCATGGAGAAGTATGTCAACAGCGGCCCGAGCGGTGAAGGCGGCGTGATTTACGGCGACAAAGGCGTGATCGTCTACGGCTCGCACGGCGCCAAGAACCTCAGACTCATCAGGGACGGGAAGCTGGTGGACACATCGGACGCCAACAAAGACCTGCCGCCTCCGCGCTATCCGCGCGTGAAAGGCGGCTCGCCCTACCATGAATGGATCGATGCGATCAAGGGCGGCGCACCGGTCGGCTCGGACTTCGCCTACGCCGGAAACATCACGCAGGCCTCGCTCGTCGCGCTCGCCGCGCTGTTCGATCCCGGCAAAAACCTGGCGTTCGATCCTGCCCGGCGCACCTTCAAAAACAGTTCCGCCGCCAACGCCCGGCTGCACGTCAAGCGGTTGCCCGGCTACGGAGTTTAACCCGATGACACATGCGACATCCGGCGTGCGCCGTTCAGCGTGCGCCGCTCTCTTTTTTCTTGCGGCCGCCGCCACCGCGACGACGCAATCGTTTCCGCTCACGTCGCCCGACGGCAACCTGCGCGCAACGGTCGTTCAGGGTGAGGACGGCGGTCTCTCCTACCGCGTCGACTATAAGGGCACGCCCGTGATCCTGCCCTCGCGCCTGGGCTTGGCCCTGTCGGACGGCACCGACCTGAGCCGAGGGTTCGAGCCGATGCGCCCCGACTGTATCATTCAAGATGCGACAAACCTCGTCTGGCATCCACCGTTCGGCGAACGCAAAGTCGTCACGAATCATTTTCGGCAAGTCATGTTCTGGCTGAAAAAAACAGACCGCAAAAGTCACCTGCTATTGACTCTCAGAGCCTACGATGCGGGAGTGGCTTTCCAGTATAGCGTTGGCATGAAGTTGCCGCACCACCGACCGTCTGTCATCGACGAACTCACCGAATTC
>MWEJ01000477.1 GCA_002071025.1 Verrucomicrobia bacterium ADurb.Bin070
GTCGCATTGCCGCACAGCAGCGTGGCGGCGGCGAGCAAGCGCGGCCCGTACCGTTCGACAAAATGCCGAACAGTCGCCTCATCGCCACCCTGTTTCAGGCGATGGACCAGCTCGTTGGGGGCTCGCGGGGCCTTCATGCCATGACTCTCTATCAGGTAAGTAGCCCGTTCGACACAAAAAGTTCACTTACGAAGAAACTTTTTACCTGATGCGAAGAGAGAGCGCGAGCTTATTGTTGGGGTCGGCGCGCAACGGGGCACATCCCCGATTCACGTGCTTGGGGAAGGGGTCAGATTTCGCATTTCTCGCCACCCTGCAACGCCAAAGGTTGGCGCTTTCGACATGCGGATTTCGGTTGTCTTCGTTCACTGGGGGGACAGGCTTCCAGCCTGTCATCCACATGTACAGGCAGGATGCCTGTACTCCCAGTGCCTGCGGCAAGAACAGGTGGACGGTGAGCCGTTCTTCAAGGCGTTCACTCAAGGCTACGGTCGCGCCAAGGCCGCCCGTAAACCCGAAACCCGACTTCTCTGTGCCTTCTAATCTCTGTGGTTACACCACACCTTTAAGCCCGAACGCCGAAATCTCAACAGCACGTGAATCGGATGCGCCCCTCGTAACTCCTAACTCCTCCTTCCTCCCTCCTTCTTACTTATTCCTTCTCTCCCATCGCCAGATAGGCGTCGAGGCGTCCGGCCACCGAGGGGCACTTAGACGGGCTGAGGGCAGCGCGCATGTCGCGCAAGGCCGCGCCGACGGCGTCGCGCAGGTCGGGCGCGAAGCTCTGCCAGGCCTGGCAGGGCGCGATCAGGCGCAGGGCGTTGTATTCGCTAACCTGCGCGTAGGCGATCACCGTCTGTGTCAGCCACGCCAGCCCGCGCTCGGTCCAAAGCTGCGCGTTGTTGCGGATCAGCGGCAGATAGAGCGCGCGGCTGATGCCCGGGTGGCTGAGCGAGAAGGAGGGGCGGCGCTCTTCGGCGGCAACGGCGTCGAACACATCGGGGCGGGGCGACTGCCCGACGACCTGAAGGTAGCCGAGATAACCGCCCGGGGTCTGGCGCAGGCGTTCACCTTCGCGGGCCAGAATGGCGTGGCGGTCACCGTGCCGGCTCTGCCAGATCGCGGTGAGCGTGTTGAGGCGGTCGGTGATGTTGACCGCGCCGGCCAGCATCTCTTCAAGCGCGAGATGCGCGCCGACGGTTCCTGAGGCGGACAGCAGGTTCAGCAAGGCGTTCTTGAGGGAGCGCCGCTCGATGGCGGCGGGCAGGTCGAGCGTGGCGGGTCGGCTCTCCAGCGCGTGCAGCGCGTTGAAGACCGAGGATTCGCCGCCGTCCGCGAGCACGGCGCGCAGCAGACGCTGGCGCAGCGTGAAGCTTTCACGAACATAAGGCAGCAGTGCGCGGTCGAGCGGTTGCTCGTCAATTTTCAGCAGATAGCCGCGGATGCCGTCCGGCAGCAGCGTGTTGAGCAACAGGTGCCGATAGAGGTCCAGCCACGGTTCGGAGGCAGTGGCAAGCGGATCGGCCAGCAGGCGGCGCCGCTCAAGGTCGGTCAGTCGGCGCATGGCCTCCACGCGGTTAAAGAGGTTGCCGTCGCCGCGGACTTGGCGCACGAGCTGCTGCGGGGTCGCGGAGAGATCGGTGCAGGTGCCGTAGAAGCCGGCGTCGCGGTTGAGCGAGAGAAAGGCCGGCTCGTCTATGTCCGCGAGCACGATCTCAGCCTCGGGCGTGTCGAAGCGGACGGTCTGCACCGACCCTGGAATGTCGTTCCCCCGGGCGTCGACCGCCGCGAAGGAGAAGGGCAGCGTGAAGACGCCGCCGCGACCGGTGCGCGTCTGCGCGAGGCGCAGGTGCAGTTCGCGGCGTTCGGCGTCGTAGTCGTAACGCGCCGTGACCTGCGGGTAGCCGGCGCTGAAGAGCCATTCGCGGCTGAAGGCGTCGAGGGATTCGCCCGACACTTCTTCGAAGCAGGTCAGGAACTGCGCCGTGTTGGCGTTGCCGCCGTCGTGGCGCGAGAAGTAGAGGCGTGCGCCGGCGTCGTAGACGCGCCAACCGAGGAGCTGGCGCAGCATGTTCAGCACTTCGGGCGCTTTGACATAGGTCACGCCGTCGACCAGCTCGTCGGGGTCGTTGAACCCGTCGCGCACGATCTGCCCGAACGCGCCGGTGTCTTCCATCGCCAGCGGGCCGCCGCCCGGCTCTCGGATGGCGTCGGCCTCGCGCAGACGCATGAAGGCCGGGTTGAAGACCGAGGCGGTGAACTGCCGCTCGATGTCGACGGTGTAGGCTTCGTTGAGCCACATGTCGAAGGGCGATTCCATGGTGACGCCGCTGCCGCAATGGTTGTGTTCGTACTCGTGGACGATCACGCCGTGGGCGTAGATCAGGCGCGCGTCGACGGTGTCTTTGTCGATCAGCGCCGCCTCGGTGATGATCGTGGTGTTACCGACATTCTCCATGCCGCCGTAGTTGGACTTCTCCATGCAGAGGGTGCGGTAGGTCTCAAAGGGATAGACATAGCCCGTGGCGGCGTGCTGCCAGAGGATGCTGCGCTTGAGGATCTCCATCGGGATGCGTGCGCTGTCGCGCTTGCCGTGCGGTACGAGGTACTCCAGCGCGATGCGGCGTCCGTCGGGATAGCGGACCTCGTCGGCCAGCACCTCCCAGGTGCCGGCG
>MWEJ01000478.1 GCA_002071025.1 Verrucomicrobia bacterium ADurb.Bin070
CTGTAGCTCAGTTGGATAGAGCAACGGATTTCTAATCCGTGGGTCGCAGGTTCAAGTCCTGCCAGGGGCGCCATTCAAAAACCCGTGAAACGATGAAGAAGTTTCTGATTCTGGGAGCGGTGCTGCTGGCCGGCTTCCTGTACTACGGCGAGTGGAGTGGGGTGCATGCGCCGGAAGCCGCCGGGGAAGCCACCGTAGCCGCGGCGACGTCGTCCGACGCAGTCTTTGCCGACGCCTTTGCCAACCGCAGGAGTAACCTCCAGGTCTCGGGCGAGGGCACCGTGACAAAGCTGCTGCCGGACGACAACAATGGCAGCAGACATCAGAAGTTCATCGTCAGGCTGGCGTCTGGCCAGACGCTGCTGGTCGCGCACAACATCGACATCGCGCCCCGGATCCAGTCGCTCCGCTCCGGCGACCGGGTGCAGTTCTCGGGCGAGTACGAGTGGAGCGACAGGGGCGGGATCATCCACTGGACGCACAGGACCGCTTCGGGGCCGCACCCGGGGGGCTGGCTGAAGCACGGGGGGCGGACATACCAGTGAGCGACGAACCCAGCCGGCCAGACAGCGACACGTCGCCTGTGTTCGTGTGCCCGTCATGCGGGCGTACGCTGTACGACCGACGCCGGCCGGATTGCGGCTACTGCGGGGCCGCCATGCCTGAAGGCCTAAGGCTGACAGTGGCTCAGGCCGAGGCTCTTAAAAAGGAGCGGAGGCAGAAGGGCCGCGACATGGAGAGGTTCACGCGAATGCTCGACAGTTGCTGCGACCACGCGAAAGGGCACGGTCTGTAGGTCAGTGAAGGAGCGTAATTATGGCATTTTTTGGGAATCTGCTGTGGTTCGTTTTTGGCGGAGGATTCTTCGCCTGGGTGACTTGGATGTTTCTGGGCCTGCTTCTCTGCTGCACCGTCGTCGGCATACCGTTCGGCATGGCCGCGTTCCGGATCGCAGGATTCGCGGCCTTCCCCTTCGGGAGGGAGCTTGTCGACGCCCAGTTGCTGGGTGAAAAGAGAATTTGCGGAACCGGCCTTGCCAATGTCCTCTGGATCATATTGGCGGGCCTGTGGCTGGCGATCGCGCATGTGCTTGCCGCCATCAGTTGTTTCCTGGCCTTCATCCTGGTGTTCCCGGTCTTTTTCGGTTTTGCCCATGTCAAACTCGCCGGCGTTTGTTTCGCGCCTCTCGGAAAAAGGCCGGTCAGCAGGGAAGTGGCCGAAGAGGCTCGGATGCGAGGGGCGAGGGCGGAGATTAATCAAAGACTGCGGAAGTAGGCTGAAGAGAAGCGCCTCCTCCTTCCGTAGCGAATCAACATTCACGTTTGCCGAAATCGTTACGAAGGATCACGCCCCGCAGCGGGTTCACATATTCCCGCCACGCGTTATCTTTGCTCGTGTAGACAGTCAGCGCGGTGACATAAATATGTGCGCAACCCCCTTGACACGCAACGGGAGTCAATTTATCCTACTCGCATTCGGATGGTGCCCGGTATCGCAAGAGTACCCTGAAAGCGGTCAAATCAGCCATGATGGCATCTCTCCCCTGTGAGATCAAAGATGCAATGGTCCTTATGCCTATCTGCGTGCAGGGGAGCGAGTTGGGAACGCTCCTTGGGAAGGATCTGTTATGGCATGGATGGATGCAGAGTTTTGTGAGTCGCGCTGTCCGGTGTGCACACGCGCACGCCGAGGGAACCGGCTGGCCAAGCTGTTGCAGAAACTGGAGATGGCACTGACCGGCGGCGGCTGCCCGGCGGGCCGGGCACGGCAGCGTAAATACGGTGTGCGTCCGGATGAGCCGTTGCCTTCCGGCGGTCACGAAGTTCGTCTTTAGCGCCACTGCCGCCTGCGCAGCACCTCCAGTTTCGAGGGAGCCTGAAGCCCTAGAGGATCAGGCGTGCGCGCGCAGCCGTTCCGCGATCGCGGGACAGGTCGGGGCAGCCAGCAGCAGCGAGAAGTCAAGACCCTCTTCGATCGCACGCCGCGCCGGCGTGGCCAGATCGGCATGGCCGACGAGCAGCGCGCCGACCATGCGGTTGTCGCGGAAGACAAAGGCGCAGTAGCGGTCGGGCTGATTCTCCTCCAGCAGCAGATCCCCGCCGTCTTCAGGCTGAAAGCGTCCGATAACCGCACAGGACGCAGCGCCATTGGCGCACGGGAGGTTGCTCGCTCATGGTGGGCTCGGCTTAAGCGATCTCGTCCCACTTGACCGACCCGCAGACCGGGCAGGCGTCGGGATGCCCGTCGGCGACCGTGTGACCGCACACCGGGCAGACAAAAAATTTCTGCGCGGCAATATCCTGGCCCTGCTGCGCCGCGCCCAGCGCCGCAGTGTACAGGTCAAAGTGGGTCTTCTCAACGGTCATTGCGAAGGCAAGCGTGCGCTCAGCCGCCTTGTCGCCTTCCTGCTTGGCCTGCTCAACGTAGGGCGGGTACATCTTGGTAAACTCGAAGTCCTCGCCGCAGGCGGCGTCTTTGAGGTTCGTCACGGTGTCGGCGATGCCGCCCATGGCGCGCAGGTGATTCAGCGCGTGGACGGTCTCGGCGTGGGCCGCCGCGCGGAAAAGCTTGGCGATGCCGGGGAGTTTCTCCTGGTCCGCCTTTTTGGCGTACGCGAGATATTTTCGGTTCGCCTGGCTCTCGCCCGCGAATGCGTCCTTCAGGTTCTCTT
>MWEJ01000479.1 GCA_002071025.1 Verrucomicrobia bacterium ADurb.Bin070
GCCGATCTGTCGCGGAGGATCGCCTGGCTGAAAGCGCAGGACGTGCGGACGGTGGTCTGCGGCGCGATCTCGCGGACGTGGCAGGATCGGCTGGAAGCCGCCGGGCTGACGGTTGTCCCGTTCGTGGCGGGCGACCTTGCGAACGTGGTGCAGGCGTGGCTGAGCGGTGCCTTGCGAGGATCGGCGTTCACGATGCCGGGGTGTTGCGGCCGGCGGCGCATGCGGTGCGGTTGCGGAGGCGGGGGCCGCGGGCAGCAGGGTGGCGGCCGGGGCCGCGCGAGATGACAGAGACGATTTCTTGGCGGGGGCGTCTGTGCGGGAGAGACTCCGGGACAACTCATCGATCCGCACGGCGTCCCCGCCGCCAATTGCCCGGAGCAAACAAGAAAAGGAGGCAGGACATGCCTGGTGGAAATGGAATGGGACCCGCAGGAGCGGGTTCGATGACGGGGCGCGCAGCCGGATTCTGCGCGGGGTTTAGCGTGCCGGGGTATCTCAATCCGGCGGGCAGCGGTTTCGGCGGCGGCTTCGGCCGCGGCCGGGGCGGCGGGCGCGGCGGCTTCGGCCGCGGATTCAGGAACATGTTTTTTGCCACCGGCCTGCCGGGCTGGGCGCGCTCGGGCGTCGCCGGAACGGCAGGCGCGGCGGATGAAAAGCAGGTTCTAACGAGTCAGGCTGACGCGCTGCGCGCGCAACTGGACGGTATCCAGAAACGACTGGAACAACTGGACAGCGGCGCGTCGACGCAAGGCTGACCGGCCGCCGGGAGGGCGGCAAGAGCGGCCGGACCGCTCTTCCGCCCGCCTGCGGTTCACGAGGAGAATGAGGAGAGCGCAATCATGAAGATCGCATTTTCAACATCGGGCAATGACCTGAACGCGCCGCTGGACACACGCTTCGGGCGGGCCGCGAAATTTCTGATCTACGACGACGAGGCCCAGAGCGTCGCGCTGGTGGACAACACGCAGAATCTGACCGCCGCGCAGGGCGCGGGCATCCAGTCCGCGCAGAATGTGGCGGCGTCCGGCGCACAGGCGCTGGTGTCGGGCCACTGCGGCCCCAAGGCGTTCCGCGTGTTGTCCGCCGCAGGCATCAAAGCTTATACATCGAACGCCGCGACCGTCGCGGAGGCGCTGGCGCAGTTTCAGGACGGCGCGTTGACCGAACTCAAGGCGGCGGATGTGGAAGGGCACTGGGCGTAACCGGCATGAATACCTGTTTGGACTGTTTGCCCTGTATTTTCCGCCAGACGCTGGACGCGGCGCGCCGCGTGTCGGATGATCCAGCCTTTCATGAGCGCGTGGCGCGTCAGGTTGCGGCATGGATCCACGCCGCCGATCTGAAGGAGTCGCCGCCGGTCATGGCGCAGCGCCTGCACCGGTTTCTGAAGGGCGTGACCGGTGTCGAAGATCCTTATGCGGAGGCCAAGGCGCGCGATAACGCGCTGGCGCTCTCGCTCCTGCCTGAGCTGCGCGAGCGGCTGGCCCGTTCCGCGGAGCCGTTTGCGCTGGCCGTGCGCCTGGCGATCGCCGGCAACCTGATCGACCTCGGGCCCAAGAGCGACCTGACCGCCGACGAGGTGGTCGGCTCGATCCGGCGCGTCGAAGAGGCGCCGTTCTCCGGCGATGTCACGGCACTGCGGCGGCGAGCGGAGGAGTCGCGTACTATCCTGTATCTGGCGGACAACGCGGGTGAGATCGTGCTGGACCGCCTTTTGATCGAGGCGCTGGTCCCCGAGCGCGTGACGGTGGCGGTGCGCGGCGCGCCCGTGATCAATGACGCCACGCTGGCGGACGCGCAGACCGCGGGCCTCCATGAGCTGGTGAAGGTGATATCCAACGGCGCCGATGTGCCCGGCACGGTGCTGAGCGAATGCAGCGCGGAGTTCCGCGAGCGTTTCGACCGGGCGGATCTGGTGATTTCCAAGGGACAGGGGAATTTCGAGACGCTGAGCGATGCCCCGCGCGACATCTGTTTCCTGTTCAAGGTGAAATGCCCGGTGATTGCCGAGCGGGTCGGCCTGGCGCTCGGCACGCAGGCGATGGTGTGGCTTCAGGGCGAGAGGGGAAGCAAGGCGGTTTTATGATAATCGCAGTGGCATCTGGAAAAGGCGGGACCGGCAAGACGACGGTGTCGGCCAATCTGGCGCGCGTGCGCGGCGACGTGACGCTGCTGGACTGTGACGTGGAGGAACCGAACGTCCATCTGTTTGTCAGCGGCGAGCCGCAGGGTGAACCGGAGATCGTGTCGCTTCTCGTGCCGGAGGTGGACGAAAGCCGCTGCGACGGTTGCGCGGCCTGCTCGCGCTTCTGCGCGTTTAAGGCGCTGGCCGTGCTGGACAAACGCGTGCTGGTCTTCACGGAACTGTGCCACGGATGCGGCGGCTGCGCGCGGGTTTGTCCGCAAGGCGCGATCCGCGAGGTGCCGAAGCGCGTGGGCGTCGTGGAGACGATGCGGGCTGGCGGCGGGGTGACCGTGGTGCAGGGGCGGCTCGATGTGGGCGTGGCCATGGCCCCGCCTCTGATCCGCGCGGTGAAAGCGCGCATCCCGAAAACAGGAGAGGCGATTCTGGACGCGCCGCCCGGCACTTCGTGTCCGGTTGTCGCCACGTTGCGCGAGACCGATTTCGTGGTGCTGGTGACCGAGCCGACGCCGTTCGGGCTG
>MWEJ01000480.1 GCA_002071025.1 Verrucomicrobia bacterium ADurb.Bin070
CAGTGAATAGGCCAGCACATCGATGTCGCGCGCGTAGGTGTTGTATTGGCCGAAATGGTCTTCGTATCCCGCCGCAGTGGTGCCCGCGCCGTACCAGGTATAGACCGGCGTCTGGGTATAGACCCACCCCACATTAATGCCGTAGCTGTGGCTGGAGATGTTGAGCATGCCGGCCTCGCCGGGCAGTGCGGCACCCCGCGCGGTCATCTCGCCGCTGTCGTTGTTCCAGTCGTAGCTGTCCACCCGAACGGCCGGCGCCATGCCTTTGGCTGCGGCGTTGACCCCGGCGGCACAGACCGTGCCCACCACATGCGAGGAGTGGTCGTATGTCGCGCCGGAACCGTCCTTCGTGGTCACGCGCCCGGCGAACTCCTGATGGGTCGTGCGGGCCGAACTGGCATCCCACACCCCCACCGTCCCGCCGTCGCCGGTCACGCCGTAGGGCGCGGACCACAGCAGGTTCGCCCCGGACGAGATCGCTGCGTTGGCATTGCAGGTGGCGCGGTAGAGCGGCCGCTCGCCGTCAAAGTCGATCAACTCAAAAGCGCCGCCGCCGGGTTTCTCGCCCTTGACCGGCAAGCCCCGTTGCGCCGCGCTCGCCCAGGCCGCCTCGCGCCGCACACGCGCAACCTCGGCCCGCTCATCCACCCTGTGCTGACGCATTGCGGGATCGCGCAACACCGCAGACACATCGTCCGTTACGCCTGCAGTGCCCTGCGCGCAAACGACAAACGCCCGTGCCGCCATCGTCATCATAACGATCCCAACGCGGTATTTCATACGTTTGCCTCCTCTCTCGATTCCCGGACACAGCGGTTAAACATTGCGCCTGCTTGACAACATCTAAGGTCTGCACCAGCCGACCAACCAAACTTCGTTGAGCTCAATCGGTCATAGGATCGTCGATACCTTCTCTCAAAGCAAGTTATATTCCATTGGTAAAGTCGATGATATTCACCCGAGACGTCCCGCAGTCCGCCCGTT
Organism: Verrucomicrobia bacterium ADurb.Bin070; assembly: GCA_002071025.1. GTDB lineage: Bacteria > Verrucomicrobiota > Kiritimatiellia > RFP12 > UBA1067 > DUPH01. Next base: position 985 of record MWEJ01000480.1, read on the forward strand.
TAAACAACCAAATGCCCCCTCCGTTTCTCATTTCTGCAAAACGTTTTGGCAGCCGTGTTCAGCTCCCAGCCACTCAATCGGCGGCAAAAAAAGGGCGGAGCACGTGCTGCCACGCGCCCCGCCCACATCCGATTGCCGGTAGCTAGTACTCTGTACGGCTTAATAATTCGGACAGGATTACATGATTTTCATGATGTAACTGATTGATTCCAATCATGTTAATCCTGTAATCATGGCTAGAAAAAACCGGCGTTTTTGGTTTTACAGACTACTAGTGCATACTGTTACCGCCTCAGTCCCGCAGCGCCGCCTGCGCCGCGGCCAGCCGCGCGATCGGCACGCGGTAGGGCGAGCAGCTCACGTAGTTGAAGCCGAGCTTGTAGCAGAAGGCCACGGTCTTCGGGTCGCCGCCATGCTCGCCGCACACCCCGACCTTCAAATTGGGCTTCACGCCGCGGCCGTACGTCATGGCGATCTCGACCATGCGGCCCACGCCCTCCTGGTCCAGCACCTGGAAGGGGTCGTAATCGTAGAAGCCGCGCGACACATACTCGCCCAGGAATTTGCCGGCGTCGTCGCGCGAGAAGGCGCAGGTCATCTGCGTCAGGTCGTTCGTGCCGAACGAGAAGAAATCGGCCTCGGCCGCGATCTGGTCGGCCGTGACCGCCGCGCGCGGCACCTCGATCATCGTGCCGATCTTGATCTGCAGCTTGACCTTCTTGGCCTTTTCGACCTCCGCCATCGTCTTGAGGATCAGCGCTTTCTGGGCGGCCAGTTCCTTGACGTTGCCCACCAGCGGCACCATGATCTCGGGCTGCGCCCCCTTGACCGCGGCGGCGGCCTCGCAGATCGCGCGCACCTGCATCTCGGTCACCTCGGGATAGCTGATGCCCAAACGGCAGCCGCGGTGGCCCAGCATCGGGTTGGCTTCGTGCAGCGACTCCACAACATCACGGATGTGCGCCACGTCGACCTCCATGACCCTCGCCATCTCAGCCTGTCCGGCGGCGTCCTGCGGCAGGAACTCATGCAGCGGCGGATCAAGCAGACGCACCGTGCAGGGCCGCCCCTTGAGCGCCTTGAACATGCCGATGAAATCCTTGCGCTGCAACGGCAGCAGCTCTTTCAGCGCCTGATTGTACTGCTTGAGCGGCGCGGCCAGTTCGCTCTCGAGGCTGGCGCGCTCCTCCGCGTCCGTGCAGGCGGCGAGCGACAGGCGCAGGCACTTGACCGTCTCGGCCACGAGAATCATGCGGCGGAAGCTGGTGACGCGCTCGCCCTCGAAGAACATGTGCTCGGTGCGGCAGAGGCCGATGCCTTCCGCGCCGAACTCGACCGCCTTGGCGGTGTCGCGCGGGGTGTCCGCGTTGGTGCGCACGCCCATCTTGCGGTATTTGTCAGCCAGCGCCATGATCATGGCGAACGGGCCTGTCAGCTTCGGATCCTGCGTGTCGACCTGGCCTTCGTACACCGCGCCGGTCGAACCGTTGAGCGAGATCCAGTCGCCCTCAGCCAGCACCAGCTTATTGCAGGAGATCGTCTTCTTGTCGTAGCTGATGTGCAGCTCGCCGCACCCCGAGACGCAGCACTTGCCCATGCCGCGCGCGACCACCGCCGCGTGCGAGGTCATGCCGCCGCGCGCCGTCAGGATGCCG
>MWEJ01000481.1 GCA_002071025.1 Verrucomicrobia bacterium ADurb.Bin070
TTTGTCGGCGGCATCCGCGGCACCGGCGAGCTGACCCGCCGCGTGGACGGCGGCCGCGACGCGGTGGCCTTTTCGATGTACCCCGTGACCGTCGCCCAGATGATGGATATCGCGGACGCGGGACAGATCATGCCGCCCAAAAGCACCTGGTTCGAACCCAAGCTGCGCTCAGGCCTGTTGGTCCACACACTGGACTGATCCCACTCAAAGCGCCACGCTTCGGCTGGGCACCCGGCGCACCGGCTGCTGCGGCAGGAGCCCCGCCTCATGGCGCACGGCCTGCGGGTGATCGACCACCACGCTGAAGACGCGGTAGCGCGCGGTGAGGCCGGAAGCCGACTTCACCGCCGGTGGCGGGTGACTTTCGCCGGCGTAGGCCTTGCCGGTCTGGCGCGTCTGTTCGTTGAACACCGTCCAGCCCTCGGCATCCTCGGCTTCGAGGATCTCCTTCACGTCCTCTTTCGTGAGCCGCGTGCGCGACTGACGGGTGGCGACTTTTTCATACTGGATGCGCAGTGTCACGTCGTTGACGATCGCCGCTGTGATGACCCAGTCGCCGTGGTGGTAGACGATATTGCGCGCGTTCGCCAGAATCATGCGCGCCGCGTCGCCCTGCTCTTCGCCAGCCCCGCCGTAGCGCGTCTCGCTCTGCTTGACGCTCTCGCCCACGCGCGCCTGCGCCGCGCAGGCCGCACACAGCAGGCAGGCCGCAGCCATGCGGATGATCCTCCTCGCCGTCTTCACCGGCCGACCCTCCCTTTGCGCGAATTCGTTTTGACAAACTCCGTGATGCGGGTCAAGGTCTCCGGACTGAGAAAATGCTCCATCGCGCAAGCATCCTTCTCCGCCGTTTCGTCGGAGACCTTAAGCAGCATCAGGAATTTCTTGAGCAACGTATGGCGGCCGAGAATCTCGCTGGCGGCGCGTGCGCCGGCCTCGGTCAGATCCACGGCGCCATATGGCTCCTGGGTGACGTAACCGTGCTTCTTGAGTTCCAACACCGCCTTGATGACCGAAGGCATCTTGACGTGCAGCGCCAGCGCCACATCGCGCACGCGGGCGCCGCCGTTCGCCTGCACCAGCAGGTAGATGGTCTCCAGATAGTCTTCCAGGCTGTTGGTCATGGCGCGTTCATAACTTCACGTTTCTGTCCGCAGATTGTTCAGATTCCCGCAGATATTGATTCAATCTGTGTAATCTGCGCAATCTGTGGATAAGGTTATCCCATCCGTTGTTCCCGCTCCGCAGGCGGCTGGCCTACCGCTTTTTCTCGAAACCCTGCGCGTCGATGATCTTTTGCAGCCCGGCGCGCAGCGTGCACTCTTCCGGCAGCACCTGGTTGCGGATCAGGACGTTGCAGGCATTGCGCACGCCGATGATCTCGCCTTTGCGGCCTTCCAGCTTCTGCTTGTCCAGTCCGCCCAGCTCGGCGAGATAGGCGCCCGCGATCGCTTTCACCTCGTTGATGCGGGCGTCCGTCTTTTCGTAAGAGATGACCTCCAGCAAACGGTGGAGCGCCGCCGCCTTGTTGGGATCGGCGGGATTGGCCTGCGCATAGAGCTTGGCCGCGGTTTCGCTCCGAAGCGCCATCACGTCCGCCTCGTTGGCGGCCGGCCCACCGTGCGTGGTGTTGGCATAGCGCGACGGGATCTCGCGCAGCCAGATGTTGCGGAAGCGCACCGGATTGCCGTGGTCCTGAAGCTGCAGCGGCAGTTTGGTCGGGTGCGGCTTCAGCGGGCGGCGGCGGCAGTGCGTGGTCATGCCCTCCATCTCCCAGTGGTCCTGCACCAGCACGCCGTTGTGGAAGAGCGTGATCGACCCCGGCCGCTTCAACGTCTCGCCTTCCCAGATCGGCTGATGAAACACGATGTCGTAGGTCTGCCATTCGCCCGGCTTGCGGCAGGCGTTCACCAGCGGCGGATTTTCGGCGTAGATCGAGCCGGCCTGGCCGTCGGCATAGTTGGGGTTTTTGTTGCTGCCGTCCGGCAGGACTTCCGTCTCATAAGAGTCCAGCACCTGAATCTCGTAGCTGCCCATCATGAAGACGCCGCTGTTGCCGCGGCCCTGGCCCTGCCCCTCCACCTTGGCGGGCGCCGCCCACTCGATGTGCAACTGGCAGTCGCCGAACGCCTGCTTGGTCCGGATGTAGCCCGCACCTTTGACCGACTCGAGCGCGCCGTCCGCCAAGCGCCATTTGGTCGGCTCGCCCTTGGTGCTCTCCCAGTTGTCGAGCGACGTGCCGTCAAAAAGAACGATCGCGTCCGACGGCGGCTGGCCCGGCTCCGCCGCGATCTTCTTGGGCGCCGGCCGGTTCATGTCATGCACCGCCCACGCATGCCGCGCATCCGGCGTGTCGCCGTACAGCCCCGCCATCACCGTCGCCGCCGTCCCTGCGGCCAGAGCCGCCACCATCGTTTTCACGTGCTTCATTCGAGTGTTCCTCCAAAGATATAAACCGTCTTTCGGTTGTTACCGGACAGTGTGACACAAAAGGATACGGGTGACAAACCTAATTGACGGGGGGCGCGCGAACATGCGAAACTGGCCGCCAATGGGGTCGGAAATCACCGGCCCGGAGGAGCTTGTTCCATGGCTGGTGAAGAGCTGACCCCGATGATGCGCCAGTACCGGCGCATCAA
>MWEJ01000482.1 GCA_002071025.1 Verrucomicrobia bacterium ADurb.Bin070
GATGTCCTGGTAGATGTCGTACCGTCCCACCAACACGTCCGGCAGTTCCCGCAGCGCCCGGATCTGCTCGGGCGAGCCGTTCGCGCTCCACAGCAGGCGGCGCATGCCGAGCGCCTGCATCTCTTTGACCAACGCCACGGGATCGCCCGCCCCCTTGCCCATGCGCCAGATGTTCGCGGCGCCGATCAGGCGGTCGATATTCGGGATGCGCTTGACCTTTTCGGAGAAAGGCACGAGCAGGCCGGTCTGTCGGGCGTGCGCACGGTAACGCTTGCACATCGCCACATGCCCGCCCGCCTCGAAAAACACGTAACGCGCCTTGCGCGTGTACCCGAACTGGCCGCATTGCGCGTCCCATGACGGACCGGCCACCCACATTCCGTCAGCCCCCTTGCGGGCATCCATGGCCGCGTCGTCCGACGTTTCCAGCACGCACATCCAGCCGGCGCCGGTCGCGTCGTCCGCCACGCCGAAGAACCCCATGCAGATCCCGTGACCGCCGTAGGCGATCATCCGGTGCAGCCCCTGATGCTCTTCGTGAACCGGATACCCGACCCCCTCGTTCATCGGCACGATCAGGCGGTCACCCTTGCGCGTCGCGAAGGGCATCGGAAAATTGAGCGGACGCAGCATCGGCCCGTCCATCGTGATCGCGACCGAGAACTCCGCGGCCTTTTCCTCCAGCGTGAACACGGCCTTGAACTCCCGCACGCTCTCAGGATCCAGCAACGTCAGCGCGAGCGAGCGCTTGTCTTCGGACACCTCGGAAGCGAGAACCATCCAGCCCGCCGCGCCGCCCTCCTGCGACCAGACGCGGCCGGTGCGCAGATCCGTCACCGACAGGCGCGCGGATGAGCCGTCAACGTTGAAACGCAGGCGGCCGTTCTCGAGCTGAGCCGACTCCTGCGCACCCGGTTTGACGCGATCGTTCACCGATCCTACGCGCGTCACCACATAGCGCTGCACCTCGACCGTCACAGGCTGGTAGCCGGTGAGGCGCGGCTCAATGGTCACAACGTTCGTGGGTGGGATAAAGCGCGAGGTCAGCTCTGTCCAATCGCAGGGCGTCATCACCTGTGTGCCGCCATAAATCCAGCTCACTTCACGACCGTCGCCGTCGCGCAGGATCACACCGGTCGACACACCGACCCCCGCGACCGAGGAGACCGCCTTGACCCGGCAGCGCAGCTCGATGATGTCACCGGGCTTGACGGCGATGCGCGGGAATCCGCCCATACACCAATCGCGCTGTCCGGTGTGGCGGACGACAAAGCGGCCCTCCTGTTTTTCCAGAGCCACCGCATCTTTGTCGCGCGCCCATACGTACGGCTTTTCGAAGGTCCAAGCGTCCTGCCCCCACGCCGACGCCCCAACCGCTCCCAACACGATCCCTGCCAGCAAGCTGTTTTTCATGATGTCGCGAGTATGCCACCTTCCTCGGCAAACGGCGAATCGATTTTTCGAGCGCCGTTACGCCGTCACTTCGCCGTCACGTCAACCACATACACCTGGCGCGAGCCTTCATGGACCGAGTTAAACGCCAGCATCTTGCCGTCCGGGCGCCAGCGCGGATGCAGGTCGCAGCGCGAGTACTGCTCGCGGTACAGCTCCGGCACAAAGAACGCGCCGAGCGGCAGCACCGCATGGTCCGCCATGCGCATGACCATGAGCTTGCGTTCGCCCAATTTATCCGGGTAGGTGTCGGTCGCCATCCAGCGTCCGTCGTCAGAGAAGACGCCGTGGCCGTCGAAGTCCAGCAGGCCCCGGCCCAGGCGCGTGTAATCCTCCTTGCCGGGCGTGAAGAGCACGTGGCTCCACACGGCATCCTTGAACTTGGCGGTGACCATCAGGCGGTCGCCGTCCAGCCAGTTGAAGTGCGATCCGCCCCAGCCGTCCGGGAAGCAGCGGCGCACGCCGCTGCCGTCCCGGTTGCAGGTGAACGATGTGGTCTCCCACTTGCGAACGACTTTCTGGCCCACGAGGTTCTCCACCGTGCGCGCCAGCCAGAAGATCTTCGACCCGTCGCGGCTGAACACCGTGTGGCAGAAGTAGGCCAGCGCCTTGGGATCTTTGACGGCCGGCATGCGGTCGCGCACCGAGGCGATGGTGACGATCAGCCGCGCCTCGCCGCTCGCCAGATCCACGAGCCAGAGTCCGTCATCCTCCGGCCAGACCGTATCGGCGCGCGCGTTCTGTCCGTTGCCGCCGTAGCCGTAATCCGGCCGCGTCAGCCGCAGCCGCGCGTAGTTGATGCTGACCGCCCAACGGCCGTCCCGCGAGACCGCGCTCACCGGAAACGGCACCACGCGCCGCGTGCGGTTCGCCATGTCGAAGATGACCGAGACAAACCGGCCGTCCACCAGGTCGTTGAAGATGAACTGGGTGCGGGGCGCGGTGCCGAGCCAGTGCGCCATGGCCGCTTCCTGGAAATTCCAGCAGCGCGTCTCGGTCAGCGGGATGAAGCGATTGTTGTCCTGCGCGTCCACCACACCCAAAACGGCCGCGTCCTGCTCGGTGGGCAGGCGGTTCTTGACCTCGGTTTCCAGCACCGTGGCGTACCGGCCGTCCGCGCTCCAGGCGTTGATCGCATAGTAGCTCGCGAAGAGATGGTCTTTCGGGCC
>MWEJ01000483.1 GCA_002071025.1 Verrucomicrobia bacterium ADurb.Bin070
CGCCTCAACGCCCAGCGAGCGCAGCACGATGCGCGTGGTCCGCAGGATCGCCGGGTCATCCTCCACCAGCAGGACCAGTGGACAACTCGCGACCGAGCCCCGCGCCGTGCCCGGCGCGCCGCTGCCGTCCGTCCCGGGACCGGCGTCCCCCGCGCACGGCGCGGCGTTCACCGGCACGGCCCCGTCCGCCGCTTTGGCCGTCGGCAGCCAGATGCGGAAACAGGTGCCCTGGTCCGGCTCGGACGTGATCGCGATGCCGCCGCCGTGAACATCGACAATGCCGAAGACCGTGGCCAGTCCCAGTCCGCGCCCGACCGCCTTGGTCGACACGAAGGGCTCGAAGATGCGGTCGATCACCTCGGGCGGGATGCCCGGGCCGCTGTCCTCGACCTGAAACAACACGCCGCTCTGCAGCGGCAGCGGGCGCGAACTGAAAAAATCGGCCGCGCCCTGCTGCGTCAGTGTCAAGGGGGCCGTGCTGATCGTGATGCGCCCGCCGGCACCGTCGAACGCTTCCGAGGCGTTTTTCAGCAGATTGATCAGGACCTTCCAGAACTGGTGGGGGTCCGCGTCCACCGGGGGCAGCCCCGGCGAGAGCTTGAAGTCCAGGATCACATTCTGGGCGACCACGCCGCCCATCAGATTTTCCAGCTCCAGAATCATGGCATTGGGGTCGTGGCGCTCGAACGCGGTGCGGGTGTTCCCTGCGTAGGTCATCAGCTCGCGCGTCAGCGCCGCGCCTTTGTCGGTCGCCTGGCGGATGGTGCCGAGCGCCTCGCGCTCCCCGTCGTCCGGCTGCTCCCAGTTGAACTCCACGGTGTTCTGAATAATCGCCAGAATGTTGTTGAAATCATGGGCGATGCCGGCGGCCATCGTTCCGAGGCTCTCCATCTTCTGCACTTTGGCCAGATGCGCTTCGACGTGTTCGCGCGCCGCCCGTTCACGCCACTCTTTGGTGACGTCGCGCAGCACCACCACCGCCAGCGCGTCGTCCATACGGCTGATGCGGGTCTCGAAATGACGGTACGATCCGTCCGCCTCCCGGCAGGCGAGCATCATCATCTGGATGCGGTCGGTCCGGAACGCCACGCCCAGCGCCCGGCGGAATGCGTCGCAGTCGCTCTCCGGAAAGATCGGCGGCGAAACCGGCTGGCCCATGACCAGGCCGGGAATCGGGTGGGCATAGTCCGGCTGCTTGCGAACCGACACGAGCTGCGCCTGGCTGTTGAACACGCAGAGCCCGTCCGGCATGCCCGCGATCAGGGCGCGCTGGCTCTGCTCGCTCTGCTCGTTCTGACGCGTCTTGCGCGCCAGCGCCGCCACCATTTCGTTGACGCTCATGGCCAGAACACCGAACTCATCGTGCTGCGGCCAGGTGATCGCCGGGCACTGGCCGTCCAGATGATGCTCGCCGATCTCCTGGATCTGACGCGTCAGGCGGCTCAGCGGGTTCAGCAGAATGCGCGACTGGAACCAGAACATGGGCAGCACAAACACGATGCCGACACAGGCGATAAAGCAGGTCAGCCAGCCCAACGCGACGCTCGCGACCGCCGAGAAGGAGCCGGGCAGCCGGATTGTGATCGCCGTGACCGTGTTGCCGAGAATGTCGGCGACGGGAATCTCGGCTTCGAACGCGTTGCTGCCCAGGTGCCAGTTTCCGCCGGCGGCGTATGTCAGCATCTCTTGGATGCCCCCCGCGCGTTTGCCGTCCACCCTCCCCGCCTGCCCCGCTCTCTGGCTGGCGCGGGCGCGCGCCATCGAGACCTGTAGGCCCGGGGTCGCCTCGCTGACCCGCTTCAGGAAGAACGCATTCTGGACGTGCGAGCCGAGCATCAGCACGCCTTGGGAACCGCCCGCCACGTCGGGCAGCGGCGCCAGCGCGTAGAAAATCGGCTGCCCGCCGCAGACCAGAATGCCCGGCGGCAAGGGGTCTCCCCGCTGGAGCGCCTCGTGCAGCGGCGAAACCGTCGCCAGATACGGCTGCAGATCGTCGGGCGCCACCTCGCGGAGCGGCGCCTCTGGGAAACGGGCATACCCCCGGATCAGCCGTCCGTCATGGGCGAGCAGCACCGCCATGTCGATTGCGGCCCCGTGAGACTTCATCCCGAGCTGCTCCCTCAACAGCCCGTCGGTCAGCGCCGTCTCGGCCTGCGCAAAACGCGCGGCCTCATCCGCCGTCAGCCGCTGGAGCCGGTGCAGTTCGTCGAGGACCATCCGCTTGATGTCGCTGCCGACGACCCGGATGTTCTCCTCGGTCTGCCGGATCATCTGGACCAGGATGTAACGCCCGCCGAGATAAACCGACAACAGCAGGCTCAGCAGCATCAGCCCGGTGAGCAGGCTGTAACGGCATCGGATACTGTGAAGCGAAGAAACTATCGATCGGTGTGGCATAAACAATCAACGGTAAGGTAAGAGAATGTTAGCAGGAAACGAACCAAGAGCCCAGCCGATTGTCGCCGTCCTTTTGGGATTGCGTGCCCGCCACGTTTGTCCTAAACTCCCGTCACATTTTTTTGCCGAACACCGCGGGGCGTTGCACAGCCTGGTAGTGCGCCAGCTTTGGGAGCTGGATGTCGGGGGTTCAAATCCCTCCGCCCCGACCA
>MWEJ01000484.1 GCA_002071025.1 Verrucomicrobia bacterium ADurb.Bin070
GACCGCATGCCGTGGCAGTCGATCCGCATCACCGGCGACCTGCTGGCCGACTGGACCTTTGAGGCCACAACGCAAGAGGGCCTTCTCGCGGACGCTTCGCCGAACCGCTGTCACCTCGCCTGCGAGGGCGTCACGTTGGAAGACGGCCGCGGCGGCCGGGTGTTGCGCTGTGGCGAGGGCGGCGCGACCGCGACGCTCCCCGCGCCCTTCTTCAGTCCCGGCGGCGTGACCGTCGCCCTCTGGTGTAACCCTTCCGAAAAGGCGCAGAGCGACCGCTGGATGCTGAACACCGTGGGCAGCGGCACGGATGGCTACCGCCTCGGGCTCGGTGGCGGGCGGGCGACCTGGCAGGTGCCGCGCGAACGCTGGAGCCACTCGCTGAGCAGTCCGGAGGCGCTGCCGGTCGATGCATGGTCGCACGTCGCGGCCACCTTCGACAACGCCGTCATGCGCCTCTACGTGAACGGCAAGGAGGTCGGCACGCTAGAGCGGCGCGGCTTCATCAACCCGGGCGACGACATCATCGTCGGCGCGCACAGTGTCGATATGGAACGTGCGCGTTTCCGCGGTTGTCTTGACGACGTGCGCATCTACCGGCGCGTGCTGACGGCCGATGAGATCGCGAAGCTGGCGGCCGATATGTAATCACAGATGTGCGAATACAGCCGGCTCAAGCCGGTACACCAACCCCGGACCATGCAGGCTGATCCATCCCTAGGCCGTGCGGGCTGGTGTACCGGCTTTAGCCGGCCCCAGTCAGCGGTTTTCATTTTCATACGCTTGAACTCCGCAGTCCTCTCATGTAAGGTGTGGGCCATGACGCGTTGCGACACCCCATCCCGCCTCTTGGCCGCCGCGGCGCTGCTGTTGTGCGCACGGCAGGTATTCGGGCTAGATACGGCGTGGGGAAACGTGAGAGACGCCGGCGCCTACACGGCGGTCAACTTCGAGATCGCAAACACGGATGCGGGGACTGAATACACCTCGGCCGTTCTCCAGTCCTCGCGGACGCTGATGGACCGCCTGCTGACGATGAACGCGGACCGGTACGGGGCCATGGCGGAAATGGTGGCGGGGAGTTCGGACGGGAACGCGAATTTCGTTGTGAACCTCCAAGAGGACAGTTGGAACTACGCGATTGACACGGGGAATGGCTCCATAGGCGTTGAAAACGGCGGCGGACGGAACGCGTTCAGCTTCGTTTTCGGGAGCGTGTTCTACGGCACGCTGTTCGTGAACTCATCCCTGCTGCAAGGCCGGCCGCTCGGCTTGGCGGCGAACGCAGGTGGGGTGGAGGACCGAGGGTACGAAATGAGTGCATGCTACATTACAACGCCTTCGTCGATACCGACGGTGCTCGGCGCGTTGCGCGCGTCGGGGCTGCGTGCGGGGCCGGACGGGGCGGCGGAGCTGGCGGTCGGCGCGTCTGGCGGAGAGGCGGGCCTGGGGCGGACGTTCCGGGTGGCGCGGTGCGCCGACCTCGCATCCGGGCTGTGGGAGACGAACGGGTTGTACGCGGTGACCGGCGCGGTGACACGCGTGAGCGTGACCGGCGCCGTCGGCCGCGCGTTCTTCAAGGTGGTGGAATAGCCGGCTGAAGCCGGGGAGAGAGCCGCCTAAAGGCGGTACACCAACCCCTGATGGTGTACCGGCTTCAGCCGGCCCCAAGAAAGGAGCGGGCACATGTACGACTGGCGCAGGATGTCGGACGTGGAACGCGAGGCGTTGATGCGGGAGCGTCGCGAACTGAAGCAGCCGATGCACAGTCCGGCGCACAGGATCTCGGATGGTTCCTCTCGCTATCACATCACCGCCGCCTGCTATGAGCACCGTCCCATTATCGGAACATCGGAAAAACGGCTGGCGGATTTCTCGACCGCGCTGGTCGGAACTGTGGAGGCGTGGCTGACGAATGAACAGGAACGGCGACATCCTGCTGCGGGTGCGATCCAGCCGCCTAAAGGCGGTACACCAACGGATGCGCGGATACAGCCGGCTAAAGCCGGCCAACCCGGTCCCTGCCTTCTCGCATGGGTGGTGATGCCCAACCATTATCACCTGTTGGTGTCATGCGGCGACATTCTCGGACTGTTACATGAACTTGGCCGCCTGCACGGTCGAATCTCACACCTTTGGAATGGCGAGGACGGACAGCGCGGCCGTCAGATTTGGTGCAAGGCTGCGGAGACGGCGATGAAATCGGACCGGCACGCCTGTGTGACGCTGAACTATATCCATCACAATCCGGTGAAGCACGGCGTGTGCGCAAAATGGCAGGACTGGCCATACTCGAGCGCGACTGCGTGGCTCGAACGGGTTGGGCATGAGGAGGCAACGGCATTCTGGGCGGAATATCCGGTCAAGGAGTACGGAAGGAAGTGGGACGTATGAGAATGCGGCCGACTAAAGCCGGTACACCAACGGATACGCGGACACAGCCGGCTGAAGCCGGTACACCAACCTTGGACCGTGCAGGCTGGTGTACCGGCTTCAGCCGGCCAACGCGGAGTACGACGGCGTGTCAGGTGTGCGGCAAGGAGGAAGAACAGTGAAAACTGCGATGGCGTTGTTGGTTTCATTCTCGGTTGCGTTCTTGGCGGTCGCGAAG